>JBHPBZ010000008.1:0-19610 GCA_042576165.1 Candidatus Babelota bacterium
CCATGGAAAATCCATCAATGCCTGTTTTTTCATAAGTTTGTTTTGCACTATTAAAATCTATTATGTTGCCTGAAAAAATTACTGGAATTGTTACTGTTTGTTTAATTTTTTTTACGATTTCAAAATCTAATTCAGAAGAAAATCCACCAGGTTGAGTTCTTGGATGAATTATTAAAAAATCGATTCCAATATCTTGAGCTATTTGTGCAATTTGCAGTGCATTTTTTTCTTTAAAACCAGCTCGAATTTTTAATGAAAACGGAATAGATTGTTTTAGTTCTTCGTTAATTTTGATAATAATATTTTGTAGTTTTTTAGGATTAGCCATTAATGCGGAACCTGATTCTGAGTTGACCACTTTTTTAGCAGGGCAACCGGAATTTAAATTCAACATATCAAACTTATTAGCTAAGATTTTTTCTATTGCTTTAGAAATAAAATTTGTAGAGTTTGCAGATATTTGAAAACATAAAGGATGTTCTGATTTACAAAATTTTAAAGATTTTTCTTTTTTACTATTGGCAACAGTTGCAACATGACGCATTTCGGTAAATAGTAAAATATTGGGAGAATAATTTCGTATTAATTGCCTAAAAGGTGAGTCAGTAACACCATCCATAGGAGCAGACATAAATCTAGGAATTAAGAAGTTTTTAATCTTAATGTTTTCTTTCCAAAATTGTAACATTAATCAAATCCTTTAGGTGTTTTTAAATGATAGCCTGTTGTCTGTTCAAATGCATGTGCTACTTGGTATAAAAGACTTTCCGAAAGTCTTGGGCCAATGAACTGAAAACCTATAGGTAAATTTTCTTTTGAAAACCCACAAGGTATAGAAATTGCCGGATTTCCAGTGATGCAATTTGGAACAGTGAAGTAGTCTGCCATATACATTTTTAAAGGATCTTGTGTCATTTGACCGATTTTAAAAGGCAAAGTTGGAGTTGTTGGACTAATTAATAAATCAACTTCATTGAATGCGTTTTCGAATTCAGCTCTTATCATTGCGCGAACATGATTAGCTTTGTTGTAGTATGCTTTTTTATGGCTTGAAGATAGGACATAATTACCCATTAATATTCTGCGTTTAACTTCCATTCCAAAGCCATCATGGCGAGTTTTTATGTACATGTCTTGTAAATTTTGTACCTCTTTGCTTCTTGATCCATAAAGTGAGCCGTCAAAACGATAAAGATTTGATGCGGCTTCAGCTCGACTTATAATAAAAAAAACAGAAATTCCATATTTTAAATCTGGCAAACTGATGTATCTTATTTTTGCTCCTAATTTTTCTAATTGAGCAATTGCATTTTTAAATGATTCTTTGATTTCTTCATTTACAGCTTCTGATTCTAAAGAATCTTGAATAACACCAAGAGTTAAGTTGTTTGGTAATTTTCCGGTTAAGTTTTTTGTAAAATCTATTTTTTCACGATACAAAGATGTTTGATCTCTTTTGTCATGACCAGATATTATTGTTTCAATAAGTGCATTATCGTAAACAGTTTTGGTTAGTGGTCCAACTTGATCGGTTGATGATGTAAATGCAACAATTCCATATCTTGAATTGGTTCCATAAGTTGGATAAAGTCCTACAAGCCCACAAAATGCAGCGGGTTGCCTTACAGATCCACCTGTTTCGGATCCTAATGCAAATGGAACCAAGCCTGCGGCAACTGCAGCCGCGGATCCTGCGCTAGAACCTCCAGGAACTCTTGTTTTATTCCATGGGTTTTGGGTGATTTTAAAAGCAGAATATTCTCCACTTCCTCCCATGGCAAATTCATCCATGTTTGTTCTACCCAGAGAAATTGCTCCCTCTTTTTTTAATTTTTTAACCACCGTTGCATTATAAGTTGCACGATAATTTTGTAATATTTTAGAACCACAAGAAGTAATTCGATTTTTTTGATTTATATTATCTTTAATAAGTCCAGGGATTCCGGTTAATTTTCCTGTATATTTGCTTTCTTTATTTTCTACATTTTCAAATATTTCTAAGGTTGAGTTTAATTCGGAATCAAATTTTTTTAGTCGTTTTAAATAAAAGCTAATAATTTCTTTTGATGATACTTCTTTTTTTGTTAGTTTTGCGGAAATTTCTTTTATTGATAAAAATGGTTTCATTTTTTTTCCCTATGCTTATGATTTTATGCAACTTTTATTATTTTAAAATTTGGGGAACAACAAAATAGTTATCTTTAGTTTCAGGCGCTTGTTGCATTATTTTAGAAGAGTCAAATTTTCTAGCTTTATCTTCACGGAATACATTAACATTTTTTATTGGTGCAGTTTCTTTTGAGGGAGTTACTTGTTCAAGTTCTTCTGTGTAGTCTAAGACTAATTTAATTTGTTTGACAAGCAAATTGCTTTCTTCTTCGTTGAGTTTTAATTCAGATAAAGTTGCGATTTTAAGCAGTTCTTCTTTATCAAATTTAATCATTTTTATTCCTTGATAATCTATTTTATTCTTAAATATTATTTAAAAAGTTCTTCTTTGTTAATTTTTAATAAACCTTTTTCTGTTGGGAGTAATTTAAAAATAGCGGTTAAGTTGAGTATCGCTAGTGGAATTAAAACAAAATCGACTATTTTTGCTACAAGTTCAACCTCCAAAACAGAAGATATAAGAATGACTAGTGCAATTGCTACGTAATAGAATTTTATTCCATGACGTTTTGTTACGTATAACAGACATTGACTACCATTATAACTGTTTCCTAGGATTGTTCCCAAAGCGAATAACAATGAGCAAATTAAAAGTATAAAAATTCCAATTGTAGGAAAGTAAATACTAAAGGTTTTTGCAAGAATATTAATACCAATTCCTAAGTTGGGATCTTGCCAAGTTCCAGTAAGTAATACCATTAAACCAGACATTATACACATTAATCCATTGGAATATACAGAAAGCATTGCCAAGACCCCCTGCGTTGTAGGAGAGTTTGATTTTGTCATTGAATGAGGGAATGTTCCTATTCCTAATCCAGCTTCATTTGTATAAAAACCTTTGGCAAGCCCCCATCTTAATGCTGATAATATTGTATATCCAACTCCAGCTCCAAAAATAGCTTTAGGAGTAAAAGCTGATCGGAATATCATGTTTATAACACTTGGTAGTTTGCTTAAATTGTTTCCTATTATCCAGAAACCGGCACTGCAATATATCAAAAACATTAGAGGAACAATTTTTGCTGAAAAGTTTCCTATTCTTTTTATTCCACCAATTAAAATATATAGAATTATTATAGCTATAATAATTCCAGTTACATATGATGGAATTCCATTCGCTTGTAAGAGATCTGCAAGTATATTAGTTTGTGCTCCGTTGTATATTATTACTGTAGTAAGACCTGCAACTGCATAGAGATTTGCAAAAAATGGAGAAAGTGCTTTTTCAATATATGGCATTGGCCCACCAGTAATACTGCCGTCAGCATTTTTTCTACGAAAATTAACTACAAAAGTTACTTCAATAAAAGTTACTGCTCCAGCAAACAGTGTAACAATTAGAAAACCGAGAAGAGCACCTGGTCCTCCTAGCTTTATTGCAATAATCGGGGCCACCATATTTCCTATTCCTATTACAGTAGACATTGCTGTAAAAAGTGATTTATATGGTGCAATGGTTTGAGTATTATCAGATTTTGATTTTTTTGCGAAGATGCTTTTCCATAAAATGGATAGCATTAGGGGAATTGTTCTGAATTGAATAAATCTTGTTTTGAATGTAAAAAATACTGAACATAATAGAATAAATCCAGCGATTGCTAAGGGAATAATCTCTGATAAGTGTTTAAATAGTATGTTTAATGGCATTAAAAGCTCCTTTTTGTTTTTATTTTTTGTTTATTTTAACTCAAAGTAAATGATATTTAATAAAACATAATTGCTTTTTCTGAAAAAGCAATTATGTTTTATGATTTTTTTCTTGAAAGAAAAAACATGAGAACTTTTCATTAACTTTTATAGCAAAATATTCGATTTATATCAATTTAGGCAAAAAAAGGTATAGTAATTTGCATAGAATTTTTTTGCTTTTTGGGATTTTTATACAATAGATATAATGTATAAAAAATTTTCTGTCCTATCGATTCAATATGTGTCCAACTATCACTGAAAATAAACTATCAATTGAATATTAAAATTTATCCAATTGATGGTTTATAATTTATTATCAATCCTATTTTTAGTTTTTTGGTAAAAGTACTTTTTTAGAGTTATCTAGATTTTTTTAGTTGTAGAACTCACGTTAATTTAAGAATCATTATTTACTTTTAAAATATTATCCTTTTTAAAAGCTAATATTAGAATTGCAACAATATTTGGTATTGCAAGGGGAATTAGACAAAAGTCAGTAATTTTTGCTAAGAATTCAACATCAACAATTGCACCCAAAAAAACCATTGTTGCAATTAGTACATAATAAGTCTTTAGATAACGATTTTTAGTTGTATACAAATAACACTGGCTTCCGTTGTAACTATTTCCAACAATTGATCCAAATGCAAAAAGTAGTGCGCTAAAAGATAAAATTATTATTCCAGCGGTAGAAAAATATATTGTTAATGATTTTGCCAAAATATTAATTCCTTTTCCCAATGATGGATCTAACCAAGTATCTGTTAGTAGAACAACTAAACCCGATAGAAGGCATAAAAGTCCGTTGGTGTAAACTGATATCATTGATAATATTCCTTGATTGATAGGAGTTTTGGTTTTTGCCATAGAATGTGGAATAGTTGGAAAACCAAGGCCGGATTCATTTGCAAAAAAACCTTTAGCTAATCCCCAACGTAGGGTTGATTGTAATCCATATCCAACTGATGCTCCAAAAATTGCTTTTGGTTTAAAAGCTGATACAAATATTAAATTTATTACATCAGGTATTTTTTCTATATTGTTAAATATTATCCATAATGTTGCACCACAATATAATATAAACATTAATGGCACAAGACTTGTTGAAAGATTTGCTACCCGTTTGATTCCTCCAAGCAAAATATAAATGATTACAACAGAAAGAATTATTCCTGTTATGTAAGACGGAATTCCTCTTATTTGCAAAAGATCAGAAAGAGCATTTGCTTGATTTCCCGACCAGATTAATAAAGTTGTAAAGCCGGCTATTGCATAAATCATTGCAAATGTTGGAGATAAAGCTTTTTTTATATATTGCATTGGACCACCGCTGATAGTTCCATCGGTGTTGTGTTTGCGATATTTTAATGCACATGTTACTTCAGTAAATGTTGAAGCGCTTCCAAATATTGATGCTAACACAAAACCTAAGAGTGCACCTGGTCCACCAAGTTTTATTGCAATTATTGGATGGACAATATTTCCAATTCCAATTGATGTTGACATTGCCGTAAAGAGTGCTTTGTAGTTTTCAATGGTTTCATTGTTTTTTTGTTTATCTTTTTTTTTAAAAATATTTTGAAATAAAAGTTTGAACATTTTAGGAATTGCGCGGAATTGAATAAATCTAGTTTTAATAGTTAATATTATTGATCCTAAAAGCATAAATAAACATATTGAAAGTGGAAGTAGTTCTATGAATTTTTGCCAAATCATTATTTTTCCTTTTTTATCTAATTTGATAATTGAAATTTTCATTTGATAATTGAAATTTTCAATTTCAACTTTAGCTTAACATTTGAAATATATCTTTGCAAATTAGAGGGTGAAACTTTTGATTTTAATTATATTTTTGTGGATATTAAAAATTAAATATCTTTTTTTTGCCATTTGTTAGTTTTTATTCTTAATAAAAATATAATTCCTAAAAGACCAGTAGTAAAATAAAACGATCCATATATTAGTGCGAATTTATGAATAGGATTTGCTATATGGAGTTTAGAAAATAACCATGCAACTGGTGTAAAAAAGAAAGCAAAACATAAAAATCTAGCCCACATGACTGTTTTTACGTCTCCAGCACCACGCAGAGCTCCTGCCAGAATTAATTGTACAAAATCAAAGACAACTAAAAGGCTAACAAGTATTAATGCCGGTGCGGCAAAATTTGTAAATTTGTTTTTTGGGTCAAATAAGCTAATAAGATATGGGGCATTTAAACATAGAATGGAAATAGTTGTTGTAATCATTACAGAAGCAAGGATCATGTTTTTTTTAATATTAGCTTTTGCTCCTAATGGATCTTTTGCTCCCAATCTATTACTTACTAAAAAAACAATAATTTGTGCGAAACCTACTGCTGGCAAAATTGCAAAACGTTCTAGATTTTTAATAATATCGTATGAGGCTATTACGTATTTTCCCATTGGGGCTATCATTTTGCTTAGCCAAACATAAGAAAGAGCAAGAGAGCTTTTATCAATCATTATTGGCCAACTTATATTGAGTAAATGTAGAGCACCTTTTTTGCTGAATGTAGAGAAAAATATTTGAGAAAAATATTTTTTATATTCTTGTTTTGAAAGTATATAAAAAAGTGAGATAAGTATAATTACACCATATTGAATAATTGTTGCAATGGCAGATCCATTTAATCCCATTTTAGGAAATCCAAATTTTCCTAAAACTAAATTATAATCAAAAAATAAAAATATAATCATTCCAATCATATAAATTGTCATTGGAGTTTTTGTATTTTTTAGACCTCGCATGAATGCAAAAAAACCTAATGACGTAAAAGTTAATAGAATTCCAAATGATTTTAGTCTCAAAAATGGAACTCCAAGGTGAACCATTTGGGCGGGGACTCCTAACCACTGAAAAATATTTCCAGCAAAAGTAAAAATTATAATGAATTGTATTATTCCAATAAGAGTTGTTGTCCAGAAAGTATCACTTAGATCTTTTCCGCATTGTTTATATAGTTTAGCTCCGTTATGCCTTCCTATTATTGCAATAGAAGCAACAGGAATCGCTTCTGCAAATTTAATTAAAGTATGCAATAGGTTGTTTGCCATCGCTAAAGCACCATAAGTAGTAGTTGATTTTAAACTTGCAATTAGATAACTATCAATTAAAGGAGGCAGAGAAATTAACATAGTACTAGAAATCATTTCTGGGAGCCAAAGTAGAAGGATTTCTTTTATTGATTCACCATTATTTCTCATTTCTGTAATTTTATTTACCATGTTATTTTCCCCTATTTGATGAATAAAACTTTTAAAAAAATATGGTATATTTTACATTTATAATAATTTATAAATAAATAAGATAAATATTAAAGTAAAATTTTACAGTAGGCTCACTGTAGAGGAAAAGAATGATATTTGCAACTTTTAGAATTGTAATAGTTTTATCGTTTAAATTTCTTTCTTTGATTGTTTTTTTCTTTTCTAAAAAAAGAAAACCGATTGCTTTAAAAAATATAGATTTATGTTTTCCTGCAAAAAGCTTTGAAGGTAAAAAGAGAAATTATTTAATAGCTAGAGATAGCTTTTTAATGTTAGGACACTCAATTGCAGATTTTTTTTTATTAAGATTTTATAATAAAAAAAATATTAATCATTATGTAAAGTTTGAAGGTAAGTATTTATTATTATATGAACTACAAAAAGGCAAGGGTTTAATTATAACTGGTGCTCATTTTGGAAGTTGTGAGTTAGCGGCACATTATTTAGCATTACACGGTTTTAAAAGCTTAGTTTTATATACCCCAATAAAAAAACCATATTGGTTAGAGAAGTTTGTTAAAAGCAATAGGCAAAGAAGTGGAAATATTTTAATTTCTAAATATTCATCATTTTTAAAGCTCTATAGACATTTAAAAAAAGGAGGGATTGTTCTTGCTTTAACTGATCAGCATTGTAGCCAGAGTGATGGTAGGAAAGTTCCATTTTTTTCTCATGATGTTTGGACTCATACAAGTTTTGTGAAATTAAGTTTGAAGTTGGGGACACCAATAGTATCCGGTTTTGTTTTTATAAAAAATTTATTTGAGTATGAGATTCAATTTTTTAAAGCATTATATCCTCAAGATTTTTTAAAATTAGATGACCCTGAATATCAAATGGCTTTAGCAAGCAACAGGCTGTTAACTAAAGCCATTTTAAAAAAACCGAATCATTGGATGTGGCAACATAGAAGGTTCAAGGATTTATAGGTTTATATTTCTGGCAACGTATCAAAAGTTGTTGCAGATGGTTTTGTGATATCAAGTATTTTTGCCAAAGTTGGAGCTAATTGAGGTATCCAAACCTTTTGATCTACAACTTTTTTTTCATATCGGTCTTTTTGGTAAATTATTAGTGGAACATGGGTATCATAATTGTAAGGACTTCTATGAGATGTTCCTGTTTTATATTTTGTTAAAACGCAATATGGTTCTGTTTGACAAAAAATTTGACCACTTCTTCCTGGATATTGTTGAACTTTAAAGAAATATTCAAGTTGGTATGGTTCAAAAACTGCTTTATCAAGTTCTTTATTTGTCCAAACTTTTTTGATTCCTGGTTGCTTTTTTAAAATAATTTTAATTAAATCAAAAATTTCTTCTTGTTTGATTTTTTCTAAAGAGTTTAATTTTGTGTTATTTAAGAAGAATTGTAATTTTTTAAAACCGATTATTAGTTTAGAAATTCCATATTTTTTTTCAATTTCATTATTTAATTTTTCCATAATGGGTTCTACAAATATACGTCTTGATTTTTTATATCCCCGATTTTTCATTACTTCTGGAATTGGAGCAATTCCATGATCTGAGGTAAGAGTAAAAACTATTTTATTTTTTCCGAACTTTTTATTAAAAAAATTTATTAATTCTTCTATTTGTTTATCTAGATGATAAATCATATCAATAGCTTCAAGACTATCCGGGCCAAAGTAATGTCCAACCTTATCTAACGGGCTAAAAGATACCCATAGAAGTAATCTTTTATCTTTTGAGTCACTAAAATTTTTGTTTATAAAATGTTTTGTTAAATTTAGTAAAAGTTCATTTGCTGCAGGTGTTTTTTTATACAAATTAAAAGGTTCATTTGATTTCAAATCAATTTTTTGAGGTTGATCTATTAGATTAAAGTTATGTCCCGCGGCACTATAATTTTTTGTGGAATAAAAATTGTAATAGTGGCTATCTTTTGGATAAAATAATTTCCAAGATGTTGTTTTTAGTTTTTCTAATTCTTGTTTTTTATTAAAATCTAAAAGCCATTTTGGCACTTGGTTAAAGTAGGCTTTACTTGTTGTAAAATATCCTGTTTTTACATCAAACCAAATTGCTTTACCCAGATTGCCGGCCGTTGGAATTGATGCATTATGTTTAAAAGAAAGTGAAAATACCTTATTTTGAAAATTTGGTTTAGAGTTTAAGATAAATTGATCTGAAATTGTATCAACCATTAAATTTTTGGCAGACATTCCATAATCATAAGTGCCATTTTTTGCAAAAACAGAGGCATCGGGATTATTATCTTCTGTCAACTTAATTTTTTCACCTTCATCGTTAAACCAATAGCTAAAAGCAAATCCATTGTCTTTAGGTAAAGTTCCAGTACTCATTGCGGCATGTCCTACTGGGGTTGAAGGTGCTGCATTTGGATGGTAGGCATTGCTATAAAAAATTCCATTATCAATTAAAAATTTTAAACCGTATTTAAGGTTTTTTTTCAATTTAGGTAAATAATTATATGAAAATTGATCGATTACAATAACAACAGCAATCTTAGGTGGTTTATTTGGGTTTGTATTTTTAAAAAATTTGCATCCAAAAAATAATGGTAGAATACAAATTATTAAAATTTTGAATTTATTTTTAATCATATTTTTCCTTATGTGTAAAAATGTCTTTATACAGAAATTTACAACAAGAGGGGGAGTTTTTTCTAGTAAGTTGAAAAATGAACAGCCCTAATTAAATTTTGGGCTGTTCATTTGAACTGTATTGTTTAAATAATTAATATTTAGTTAAAATATATTAAGAATTGGGTTTTTTTGTGTTGAGTTGCTTTATAAAAAGGTGTTTGACCAGCATTATTAAGGATATTAATATCCATACCATGTGATATTAATATTTCCGCCACTTCGATATTTCCATTGCATGCTGCAACATGTAATAAGCTTTGTCCCCAAAAGTCTCTTAAATCGGAAATGTTTAGATTGTGATTGAGGTTTTCTTGTTGAAGAATAAATTTTAAAGCATTATGTTCATTTCGCTTAGAAGCAAAAAATAGTGCATATTCAAGTAGTTGTTTTTTCTGTGTTGCTTTTTCAACAAATTCTTGTATATAAGTTAAAATTAGTTTGTATTGTTGAATGAAAGTCGAAGGGAAATATTGATTTAATTGTTCAATTATCGATTTATATTTTAAAATGGTTATAAAGCCATCAGCGTATTTTGAATTTGTTAGTTTTTGTCTAATATTAGTGTTTGGATTTTCATATAGTAGTCTTTCGCTTTGCAATGGGGTTTTAGGACTAAGATTTGTTCCAAGTTTTGAGTAGCCTATATTTTTATTAATTCTTTGTTCTAAGTTTTTTATATTTGATATTTTAAGATTATTTATACCAAATATTCCACATGCTGAAGTTGTTAAAGTTACTAATAAACAATAAGCAAAACTAAACTTTATTATTTTCAACATTTATTTTCTTTTTTATAAGTCGTATTTATCTTCATTAAACTCTGTTTTTTTGGTTTCAATTTTTTGTTTTTTATCTCTAAGTTTGGCTTTTTCTTTTTTTAATAATGTTATTATTTTATCTATTGCATTATCAATGACAACATACATCTTGGTCCCTTCATCATGAGAAACTAAATCAAATTGTGGAGTTTTTAGTTTTATCTCTACTGAGTGATGTGGATGTTGTGGATGAGAATTTAGAAAAAACTCAATATATTTGGGTGTTTCCCATTCAGGGGCTTTTATAAATTCTTCAATTTTATTTAATTTTTCATTTATATGTTTTTCCATTGGGCTAGAATGATCCATGCCGTGAAATGTTATTTTCCTTTGCATAATTCTCCCTTTGATTTTTTTAGTTATTATAAAAATTTCTTTGAAATTTCTTCATAAAATTGATTACCCAAATACATTTCTTTTGTGTAATCATTATTTATTATATCTTTTATTCCACCAGATGTAACTACACAACCATCAATTACTACATAAATTTTTTGTGCTATAGAAAGTAGTTGGTCAACATTATGATCAGAAATTAGTACAGCAATGTTGTTTTTTGCCATATTTATGAAGATATTTTTTAATTCATAAATTGATTTTGGGTCAACTCCTGCAAAAGGTTCATCAAGTAAAATTCCTTTAGGATGCATGAGAAGAGAACGAATGACCTCAAGTTTTCTTTTTTGTCCTCCAGAGAGATTTGCCGCTTTTAGATTATAACTACTTAAAAGCATTGTTTTAGTTAGCCATTTTTCCATTTCCTGTTCAAATAAAGTAAAACTTGATGAATTGATTTTTTTTTGTTCAATCCAGTATGAATGATATTGGTAAACTAATTTTAAGTTTTGTTCAACTGTCATTTCTCGGAATAAGGAATTTTGTTGAGGTAAATATAACAAGCCTTTTTCAACTCTTTTGTATACAGGCCAATTATTTATTACTTTATTTTCTAATAAAATTTGGTTGGCGTCATTTTCTTCTTTAGGAGTTTTTAATAAACCTATAATTGTTCTAAGTAGAGTTGTTTTACCTGCACCATTTGGACCTAATAAAGCAACAGCTGAGTTTCTATTTAAATTGATAGACAGTTGATTAAGAATTTTTCTTTTTCCATATGACTGATTTAAGTTCTTAACTTCCAGGAAGGCCATTTTTAGCCCTTCTTGATATTGAAAACGATAGGGCAGCTTCTTAAATCAAAATGTTTACGTAATATATTTTCAATAAAACCTAGTTGAGATTGTTTCATCCATTCAGGACGATTTACTTTAATAGTAAAGGTTGGAGCTTTTGCTTGTACGGAATAAATTTTGGATATTTTAATTAGACGTGTTTTATGAAACATTGGTTTTTTTTCTAAGTATCCTAGTACTAACTCTTTTATTTGTGCATTATCAAATTGTTGATTTCTCAGAATCCAAGTTTTTTGTATTTCTTTAAATATTTTTTCTATACTTTTTTTTGTTTTGCATGATATCCAAATTGTTTTTATTTTTTTTATTATAAAATCATATAATTTTAGATTATATTCAAAAGTTTTACGTTGTTCTTGGCTTATTAAATCGACTTTATTAAAAATTAAAATGATTGATTTTTTTTGTTCGTAAGCATAGAAAAGAAGTTTTAATTCTTGATCACTAATTTTTTGTTCTGATGCATCAATTAGAATTAAAACAATATCAGATGTCCTGACGGCTTCTAATGAGCTTTTTACCATTAAAGTTTCAATTTTTTCCTTTACTCTACTTTTTTTTCTAATTCCCGGTGTATCAGTTAATTGAATAATATTTTGTATATCTTGTGTAAAATATATGTTTTCTGATATTGCTTCTCGTGTTGTTCCTGCTAATTTTGCAACGATTGAACGATCTTTTTTAATCAAAATGTTCATCAAAGATGATTTGCCAACGTTTGGTTTTCCTAAAATAACAGTTTTAAAAGCAGGTTTTATGGTTTCGGTTATTGTTTTAGGTTCGGGAATAATATCAGTAATTATTTCTAATAAGTCAGATATTCCTTTACCATGCAATGCTGAAATTGGAATTATTGTTTTTATTCCCAGTTTATAGAAATCATGTAAGTTATCCTCAAATAATTTTATATTATCAGATTTATTTATTGCTAACACCAATGGTTTTTTTGATTTATGCAAAGATTTTGCAATTTTTTGATCTTCTAGTGTTAAACCGTTTTTTCCATCACAAACGAATATAATTAATGTAGCTTTTTCGAACAATTCAAAAACTTGTTTATAAACGCGTTCAAGAATACTATCTTTTGTTTTTTTTAAACTAATACCACCAGTATCAATTAAATTGAAAGTTTTATTATTCCAATTGATTGTTTCTTGGAGATAGTCTCGAGTAACACTTTCTTGTTCTAGTACAATACTTGTTGTGTTTTTTGAAAGTCTATTAAATAATGTGGATTTGCCAACATTTGTTCTTCCAACAAGCAAAACCTTTGGAGATACTTTTATTATACTCATAAATTTATACTTACTTATAAAATTTTTATTTAAAATACTTGTAACTTACTTTTTAGTCTTATAGACCTTAATTTTACCGGGAAAGTGCTTGAGAAGCAAATTTGCTTTTGGCCATTCGTCCTTATCGGATAAATTAATGGTATTATAAGAAGTGTTTTGAGTTTTAATTGGTGTAGTAGGAGACGAGTTTGAGTTATTATTCATTTTGATAAAATCACTTGTCATTTTTTTATCAGAATGTAAATCGGATTGTTTTATAAAATTAAATTTTTGACAATCTGTAAAAACTTCGCGCAATGAGTTTATCCAAATATTTTTGCTATCATTGATTTTGTCTCTTAAAAAAGAGCTGTTATTTTTAAGAGATATATTTACAGTATGATGTTTATTATCTATTTCTATGAATTGAGATTGATTGAAAATGGAGATAAGCATAGGATCTTGAACTGTAGAAATTTTTTTTAAAAATGTATTCCATGGATTTTGATTTGAGGCTTTTATCCCTGTTTTACTTAAGTTTGGAGGATTGCCTAAACGTTGTGCTTTTAGTGGAGTGTTTTCGTGAAGATTATTTTCAATGCCTTTATCAATCTGTAAATTGGGAGAACATTTGGTTTTGATTAGATTGGAAGTTATTTTTTCTGCAGGAGGTTTTTTTTGTGCGACAAGATTATTTTCAGATTCAATAGAAAGTCTAGTAGTGTTGGAGTTTGAATTTAGTGGTTGATATTTATTTAAAATATTTTCAAGGTCAATGATATTTGTTTGTTGGCAAATTTGTAATAGAATAGTCTCGAATAAAATTCTTTTTTGTGGAGTTCTCAAAAATAACTCTTCTTGTGTCCATAAAAGCTGAAATATTGCATTTAATCTATTTATGGAACATTTTTGTGCAATTTCGTGAAGTCTTTTTGTGTTATTAAAATATGTGGGTAATTTTTCTGACTTAAATTTTATCCAAATTAATGATCTGCAAAGTTGAACTAAACTGTTCCATAATATTTGAGAATCAATATTTTCTAAAGTTGGTGAGTTTAATTTATTTAGAAGATTGGTTGGATTTTTTTCCAATAAATTTTCAAATATTTCAAATAATTCTGCTTCGCTAATTTTACCAAGTACTTTTAACAACGAATTAACTGTGACTTTACTTTCAGAAAAACGAACTCTTTCTAATAGGTTTATTGCGTCTCTTACAGAGCCTTCCGTTTCTTGTATTATTATTTTTATTGCTTGCTCTTCGATTTCTATGTTTTCTATTTTGCAGATTTTTCCTAGATGCTCTTCTAGGTCTATGTTTTCAACTGCTTTGAATATGATTTGAAAACATCTAGAAAGAACAGTTTCGGGGAATTTTTGTATCTCTGTTGTTGCTAAAATAAATAATGCCGATGCAGGTGGTTCTTCTAGTACTTTCAAAAAAGCATTAAATGCAGCTTTACTTAGCATATGAGCTTCGTCAATTAAATAAATTTTTTTAGATCCAAGTATTGGTAGATAAGAACAAACTTCTAGAATTTGACGAACGTTTTCAACTCCAGTATGTGATGCGGCATCAATTTCGATAAAATCTGGATGGTTTCCATTTATCATTGCTTTACATGAATCACATTTAAGACATGGGACTTTGTTTTCTTTAGAATTTTCTTGAAATTGGGTTAGATTTTTGCAATTAATAGCAGACCCAAAAATTCTTGCAGATGATGTTTTACCACATCCTCGTTGTCCTGCAAATAAGTAAACAGGAAATAGTTTTTGTGAGAATAAACTATTTAACAGAATACTAATTGGTATTTGTTGGCCTGCGATTTGATTAAAAGTTTTGGGACGCCATTTTCGGGCTAGGTTTAATGTAGAGTTCATATATTTAAAAAACTATTTTATGCGAAATTAAAATATAAATTATACAATACTAGAGCTTATACAAAAATTAAAAATATTGTATTCTTTTTTAGCCAGACTATAAAAAAAAGAGGAAAGATACAGTGGGAAATTACTCCTGCTGCTTCCTTCCGGACCTGACAGGTTAAGCAATTTGCCAACTTACCTTTCCTCAATCTTGATTAATATTTTATGGCGGAGAGAGAGGGATTCGAACCCTCGATGCCCCTTTCAGGACATACACGATTTCCAATCGTGCGCTTTCGACCACTCAGCCATCTCTCCTTAAGTTGAATTAGATATCTTTTTTTTGTTGCATTACAGGAGCTTTTTTAGAGATTTCTTTACTTGGTGTTTCTTTAGCTGTTTTAGTTTTAATTTCCTTAGCAGTTTTCACGACAGAGGCTTTAGATTTGACTTCTTTGGTAGTCTTTACTTCGGTTTTTTTTACTGGTTTTGCAGTAGGTTTTTCAACTTTTTTAATAATAGGCTTCTTTAACGGAGTTTCTTTTTTTATAGGTTTTGCCATAACTTTTGTTTTGGCTTTTTCTTTTTTAGCAATTTGCTTTGCTTCAAGTTCTTCTTTTTTTCTTTCGTTATATATTTGTTTACCATCTTGAGCACATTTACATAAGTAATCCATAATAAAAGATATTGAACGCGGGGAATCATCGTTTGCAGGAACAATAAGGTTAATGCCTGATGGATCAGTATTTGTATCAACTTGAGCAATGATTGGAATATTTGCGTTGATAGCTTCTTTAATTGCAGACCGTTCTTTTTTAGCATCAACTAGAACAATAGCTCCTGGAGGATATTCCAAGTCAATAATTCCTCCAATATTTTTTTCTAAGCGATAAACTTCTTTTTGAAGCATACTAAGTTCTTTTTTCTTATAGTGCACGGAAGGCTTTTTTATTATATCCCTGAGATATAGCAAATGAGTAATAGCCTTTTTAACTTGATTGAAGTTTGTTAAGGTTCCACCAATCCATCTATTTATAACAAATGGCATTTTAAGCGATAGTGCAATATTTTTAATTTTTTCTTGAGCAGGTTTTTTTGTTCCAATCCAGAGAATTGATTTTCCATTTGATATTAAATTTTTTAAAAATTTACCAGCTCTTTCTAATAAAAAAGCCGTTTTGGCAATATCAATTAAATGAACTTTGTTTTTACTGCCCCAGATAAAAGGACGCATTTTTGGGGACCATCGAGAAGATTTGTGTCCAAAATGAACGCCAGCTTTGAGTAAGTCTTTTAAATCAACCACAGATTTCCTTTTTAGGTTATTTCAATCACTTTTCAGGTTATTTGTTTCGAACAAATATTTACCACCTTTTCCGAAAAGTAAGCTCAACTATTTTTAAAGATAACAAAATTGTATCAAAAACTTACTAAAATGCAAGTTTCCTAATGCTTTAGTATTGGTTTTTATTCTATTACCTCATTGTTATTTACTGTTTTTTTGTATTTTTTTCCTAACAGTATAGATACAAAGATCCAAACCACTGATAAAGCCATTGCAATAAGTGAATTCATTCTAAGCACAAATAAAGAATTAGTCGTTTGTGATAGTATATTTAAGGCTGATCCTGAAGTTTTTGAAAGAGAGCGCCCAAATGATTCTATCCAGGATTTAGATTTAAATTTTATATCTTTACTGGTTGGTATGTACAAAATTTCTTTAATTGGAGCATTAAAACCGTAATGCAAAGCTCTTAAAATAACCATTATTACAAAAACAGTGGAAAGGGTTGGCGAATATATTAATCCAAACATTAATGCAATAATTGATATTGGCATTATTAAAAGACATATTTGAACACCAAACTTTTTTAATAAGGTTACAGTGCCAAGTAATGCAAATATTAGACCTAAACCTTGAAAAGTTGCAGTATAGCGAAACATAAAAGAACTCATATCTCCTATTGCATTGTTTTTCTCTATCGACATTAATACATGCATTTGATAGTCGGTAATTATTGATATAATTTCAAAAAGATAAACTACGCTAAATATTCCAAATACATATGGACGTGCAAGTATTAATTTTAGACCTGTCCATAAGCCGGTTTTAGGTTTTTCGGTGTTTTTATTGTTTTCTGCTTTGTATGCGGCAGTATAACCGCGGAGATCTTTTTCGGGAACCTTTTTCGTAATTAAGTAAATACAGGTTATGGAACATAAAATTAATATGGAACATGCTAGCAATATAAAAGGAATTGTCTTTGTATAATTGATTGTTGTTTTTTGCATAAAAAACCAGCAAGTGGATGCTGTTAAAATTCCACCCATCCTAGAAAACGCAACAATTAGTCCGTAGCTTTTTTTTGCAAACTCTGGATTATTAATAGAGTTTGCAAATGCCCAAAAAGTTGCAACTATAAAAGGTGAAAATAAATCTATAAAAAAGTAAAATATCCATCCAAATATTCTACAAGGATCTGTAGCAGTGTTTTGAAGGCCGATTGTAGGATTTAATAAGGCGATTGCTGATAAAATTGTACCAATAATGTATACCCCAAAAAAGAAATACAAAACCTGATGTTGTTTTAGTTTGTCAACTAGTTTTGAATATAAAATTAAGAAAAACGAAAGATTTATAAGTGAAAATAGCTTTGCTATTGGGATATATTCTTTGCCTATTAATCCTAAAAAAACAGAGCTCTTAAGTGGTCTTAAAACTGAGTATGTTCCAACTATGAAAAAAAATGATAAAGCTAATAGAACTGTTTTTTGAATGTTTGTGTTGTTTTGTTTATTTTTGAAATTTAATAAAAAATTAAACAAATTTCTCTTTTTTTTTAACATGAATTCCTAATTTTAATTAAGAAAAAGCAATGGTTTTTCATTATCTATTCTGCTTTTTCTTCTCCAATGATTTTTTTATTATTAACTGCATTTTGTAAAGTTTTGCCTAAGAAAAATACAACAATTATCCATGCCATAGTTAAACTTAAACAGAAAGACATGCTGGTTATTAGAGCAAACATTGGGGCAGCGCCTCTTAGGGAAATATTAAATGCAGAGCCAATTCCTTTCCCCATTCTAGATCCAAAAGCATCAGTCCATGCTTTTGCTTTGAATTTGATACTTTTAGTAGTTGGAATGTATAAAATTTCTCTGGTTGGGTGGTTAAGTGCATAGTTTACGGCTCGCAACAATACGAACGAAGCAAAAAATGCTGATGATGATGGAAATAACATAGTAGTAATAAGAATTATTATACATATTGCAGGAAAAATAAATAGAGAGAGGCGTGTTCCAAGAAGCCTTAAAATTGGAGTTGTGCCAAAGAACGAAAAAATTAGACCGATAACATTCATCCATATGTAGAAAAGTGCATAATATGCTGCTATACCGCCGGCGGTTTTATAAGTTTGGTCTGCAAATCTTAATACTCTATAATCAAATATAACAATGATAATTTCATAAAAAATGATTATTGAAAATATACCAAGAACATATGGGTTTTTAATCATTATGATTAATCCCTCAAGAGAGTTTTTTATTGATTCTTTTGTGTTTTGCAGAATGCTTTTTTGCTCTTTGGGATCCGGTTTTTTCTTTTTTTCCATTTGGTAAACAGCTTCGTAGCCATGCATATAATATCCTGGTACAAATTTTATTAAAAAGTATATACATAAGGCGGCGCTAAATAGAAGTAAGCTTCCAATTAAAAGAGTATTTGGTAGAAGGATATGGTCTTTTACATTTCCAAAGAATGTTAATGAAATATATAAGCTTCCTGCTGCAATAATACTGCCTATCTTGGAACCTGACACGAAAAATCCGTAATAGTTTTTTGCATCTTTGGGATTGTTAATGGAATCGGCAAATGACCAGAAAACAGTAGTAAGAAATGCTGCAAAGCTTTCCATAAAGAAATAAAAAGCCCAACCGGTTAGTCTGGTTGGGCTAGTAACTGTATTTTCAATTCCATATACAGGGTGGGATAAAACAAAGTAAAATATAATTCCAATAATTCCGTGAAATATTGTAAAGCAGTATAATAGTTGATGTCTTCTTAACCTGTCTACCAATTTTGAATAAAAAATAATTAGAGGAACTAGGAAAAATAAAGTATATAGTTTTGCACTAGGAACAAACTCTGAACCTACCAATTTAGCAAATATAGACATTTTTAAAGGTCTCCATATTGCTACACATGCCATCATTAAAAGAAATGTTGAAGAAAGAAGTAAAACTTTAAGTCGAAATTCTTTTTTTATAAACCACAAAGAGCAAAAAAAATCATAATACTTTTTTAACATTAAGCTTCCCATTCCTCGATTTTAAAAAAGATTTATTTTCTACCCGTAATGCTTTTGTATTACAGGATTTTCATGTGTTTACACTAAATTATAAGTAATATGTGCAAAAAGTCAATTAAAGTGATCGGGGCATTGTCTTGTTCTTTTTATAATACTAAATTATTGAGATTTAGGTTTAATTATATTGAATTCTTGCGTAAAAAACTGTTTTTAATACAATATTATTGATAACATAAAGTATTCTTTGATTGTTTAGAGCTGTTTGCCAAACGATTACATGTGTACTATTGTCAAAAAATTGTTTAGATTCGCTTTGTTTTTAGATTTTAAAAATGTTATTAAGTAGGTAGTAAATAAGAGTATAAT
>JBHPBZ010000009.1:0-19162 GCA_042576165.1 Candidatus Babelota bacterium
GTACTAATAATGGTGCAACCTGGGTACAAGTTGATACTGGGATAGCAAAAGATTTAAATGCTGTTGTATTTAGACCTCGAGGAAATTATATGTTACCTTCACCTGCCGGACAGACTTATAATCAATCCGTTACAAATTCAATTGTTTTTAGTGATTTGCAAAATGGCACAGATCCAGATGCTGAACTTTTTATTTTAAGTGAGGCTGAAGTAGATCTAGATGGAAAAATGTATTTATAATAAATTATTTTGTATTTTTAAATTAAATTGTCCCAGATAAAATCTGGGACAATTTAATTTAAGTGAAGTTTTTTATTAACACTTTTTTTATCAACTGTTAAACTGGCCTTTAATTTTGATAATTTTTTTCAAAATCAAAGGAGATGCAATGAAGTGGAATCTAAGAAGAATAATTTTTTCTATTTTAATAATTTTTTCTATAAATATTTTTCATTTAAAATCAATAAAAAGAGATGCGGAAGATGTATTTGATCGTATCTTTAGAATTCAGTTAGTTTTAGATGATATAAATCTGACTGAAATGAAAAAATATTTAAGTGAAGTAAATATTACTTCACTGCAAAATAATTATCAGGCAAATTTGAGTTTTTTTAAAAGTATAAATAATTTCTTTGAATTACCTGTAAATGAAGAAGTACAAAATATTTTTTTGAATTCTAATCTTTTCAGCAACAAAGTATTATTACAAAGATATTTGCAACTTTACGATTTAATGGAGAATGATTTTTCGGGTTTTATTTCTGATTTATGCAATGGTTCTTTTTCAAAAGGTAGAGTTAATTCTGAAGAAAGTAAAATATTTGTAGATATTTTACTTTCAAAATATTGGGGTTTAGTAAATCCTCTTTTTATGCAGAAAGATTCGTATAAAAATTCAAAATTTCTGACAGCATTGGGGAATAGATTTTTTGAATTTTGTTTTTATGATAAAACTTTTTTGGAATATAAAAATATTTTGCTCGATAAGGACTTACATCCTATTGCAAAATTTTTGAATACAGTTATTTGGAAAACATTGATTAGTTATGGTTGGAAATATTGGCACAAGGATTGTTTAAGTCATATAAAAGAAAAGACAGATAATGGAGCCGAATTAGTTTATATTGCTGGAGGATGTGATATTTACCATCTTATAAAAAATGGAATATATAATATAAGAATTATTGATCCTTTTTTGCCAACTCAGGTTAGATATTATTCTAGTGGTTGGGGTTGGTTTGCAAATTTAGATCTTACGAATGACTTAATAAATAAAATTGGTGATGAAATAGAATTTAATTTTGAAGATAATAAAATTTTATTGCGTAGAATTGAACATAAAAGATTAGGCGAGATGTTTATTAAATTTTCAACGGGTCAATCTGCTTTTTTCCCTGAAAGTAGAACCATTTGGATTGTAGTTGATAGAGATAAAAATAAAAAACTAGGAAGAATAATAATTGAAAGAAGAGAAGCCGTTCAAGAAGATTTTGTTGAAAAAGAAGATCAGGTTTTAGTTATGTCTTGTACTGAGATGATTTCTGCAATTGATTTACCCGAATTTAATGGTTGGGGGATAGATGCACATAAAATTGATAATAATTTGCCAATTTTTATAAAACAATTAAGAAAACCAATAAATGGTAAAGTTTTAAAAAATATTAGGTTTGCTTGTGAGCATCAAGCTGATTTGGAATATATAACTTTAGCATCTGATCCAAGATAATTATTTTTTAAAAAAATTAATTTAAAGGGAGTTTAATGAAAAAAAAATTATTTAGTTTCTTATTTGTACTGTTATCTTTTTCTTTATTGATTTCTGAGTCGCGTAAGTCAGAAGATGTTTTTAAGAAGTGGATAAAAATTCAACGTGTATTTGATAGGTCAGATTTTAATCAGATAAAAGATGGATTAAAAGAAAGTGATTTTATTGCTTTAAAGTCTAGATATGCTTCAATTCTTAATTTCTTACAAACTTATTCAAGTTTTTTTAGTTTGGCTTCAGAAAAACAAATTGAAAACGGATTATTAAAGTTATCTATTCTTGATGACGATTTGATAAAACAAAAATTTGAAAAAATATACAGAATATTATATGAGGATCCGCAAAGATTTGTTGATTTTTTAAAAGAAAAATATCTTGATAATGATAATTTAAGTTCGTTAGATAATTTTTTTAAAAGCAGCTTTGGTGTGAGCGATAGTGATTTTATTGATGAATGTAGGGATTTGTTTTTTTTATTATTTTCTACAGACAATTTTGTAGATATTGAAAAGAGATTTTTTACAGTCGGGAACAATTTTTTTGATTATTGTTTTAGAATAAAAACTTGGCCCAATTTTAGACCAATGCTTTTAGATGAAAAACAGCACTTGATTGCAAAGTTTTTGTATTCAATAATTTGGCGGAGTTTGGCTGGAAATGGTTGGAAGCATTGGAGTAGCGAGTGTTTAAAAAAGATAAAGGATAGGGTTTGTGATGGGTGTGAGGTTGTTTATATTGCAGGTGGAAGTGATATTTTTCAGTTAACAAATACATTTATACAAAGCGATGAGTTAAAAAACGTAATATATAAGATAAAAATTATTGATCCACTTTTACCAACGCAACCAAAATATTACTCAGAAGGTTGGGATTGGTTAATTAAAGGTCAAGACGATGATGGAATAGGGGATGAAATTATATTTAATTTGGATAATAAAAAAGTAATAATGAAACGTAAAAGCTTTAAACTTTTGGGTAATAAATTTAAAGCAAGGGTTGCAAGTGGGGATATAATTGATATAGATCAGAGTGAAACTATTTGGGAAACTTATGATTCTACCAATAATAGAAAGATTGGTGAGTTTAAGATTGAACGTAGATTTGCAGGACAATCGGATTTTACTAATGATAAAAAAAAGGCAATAGTTATTTCTTTTAATGAGCTTTATTTTATTGCAACGCCTGAGGCAAAAGGTGGTTGGGGAACAAACCCTTATAAATTTCCGGATTATATGTATTTTTATGTAAAACAGTTGCATAAACCTGTTTCTGTAAAGGTAGTTAGAAATTTAAGAAGTGCTTGCGAACAAATGGAGTTTAATTATATTGCACTAGGTACTTGTATTAATTAAATAAAACGTCCTAATAAGTTTGACATTGGCTCAATTATAAAAAAAACGTTAAAATATGCTAAGAATGTAGTTTTTATAAATTGTATATATTGATTAGAACAAAAGGAATAATGTGTTAGAAAAAAGAATAGATACTTTAATTGAGCAAACATCTTTTTTACTTGAAAAACAAAAGGAAATGCAAGTAGAATTTGATCATAATTTTGATTTAATTTTAAATAAAATTAATGAAAAGTTGGAATTAGTTACGGGTGATAATACAGATATTAAAGATGTTAAGGAAATTATTCAAAGTCAAAAACAAAAAACTGAAGAAGAATTTTTACAGGATATAGGATTTTTAGGCGATCAAATTTTAGCAATGAATAAAATCAAAACATTGGATGATTCAAAAAAAGCCAAAGAACTTTTAAATATGATTATTTCTTCAGAAGAAGAATTGCAGGATACTCAAGAGTTAAAAAAACATGTTGATGAAGAAATTTTGACTTCAAAAAAAGAATTAGTACTTATGCGAGAAGATATAAATAATTCTTTAGAAGAAGGTGATTTTAAAGAATTAAAGCTTTTGTTAGAGGCATTAGATGTTGAACAAGAAGAAGATCAAAATAAAGAAAAATCATGTTGTGGTTCGGATTGTTCTGATTGCTCGGATTGTAGTGATTGTTGATTAGGACTTGGATGAGGGTTTTGGATCTTTTTATGAATATGAAAAGTAAATAATGAAAAATAATTTAAAGTATATTTTTTAAATTTAAAAAATTGTAGCACTCGGTGGATTTATTTTTTAAACTAAGAAATATTTTGTTTAAATATAAATGACAAATTGTTTTCAGATTAAATATGAAGTATTTTTTTATGGAAAAGAGAATTAAAAAAGTTAGTATTACTCCAGGATGTATTTCTTGTGGGACATGTCAGGTTGTATGTTCAGAAGTGTTCAAAATAAATGGTATTTGTAGTATTAACAAGGATGCAGATTTAGGTAAATATAAAGAAAAAATCAAGGAAGCAGCTAAAGTTTGTCCAGTTCAGGTAATTAAAATAATTACTGATTTATAAAAAAGTTTAAGGTTGATTATTTTTATTGATGGAGTTTTTGATGCATAAGATGCAGTGTCTAAAGAAGATAAAGTCTGTTTTTTCTAAGTCTGCACATAGAAAAGAGGAAGAACTTTTTGCAAAAATAAAAAAATCTTTTTCTAAGGATAATGTATTAATTTATGCAGGAAGCCTTTTAAGTATTGCTTATCAAAAATATCCTGACTCAACTGCATTAATTTCTGGTAGTAAAACGATTAACTACAAGGAATTATATTTTAGGTCTGTGCAATTGAGTTATAAATTACAAGAAGCTGGAGTTAAAAAACGAGATAAAGTTGTATTGCATATGCAAAATTCAGAAGAATTTTATATTTCATATTTTGCGATTTGGCAGCTTGGTGCAATTGTTGTGCCTTTAAATATTTTTTTACACGAAAAAGAGCTTACATATATTATAAAAGATTGCCAGCCTAAGGTTGTAATAGCTAGTGATACATTAAAAATAAAGTGGAACAATATTAAAGGTCAAAAAAAAATAGAAAACTCTCCGATTATTTTTGATGAAAGTTTTATTGATTGGAAATGTGAAGTTCCTCAAAAAATTCAAGATGTGTATCCTGACTTTACAGTAGAAACTTTGGAGCAAGATGAACTTTGTTTATTGCTTTATACTTCAGGAACTACTGGTGCCCCTAAGGGTGTTATGCTTTCTTCAAAAAATATTTTAACAAATACTATGCAATCTTATGCAAGGCTGTGTTGTTTTGGTCAAAATAAATTCAAAAAAGATCGTTTCTTTGCTGTTCTTCCTCTTTTTCATGTATTTGCTCAAAATACATGCTTATGGTTACCAGTTATGATTGGTGCAAGCATTATAATTGTAAAAAAAATAGATAGAAAATTAATTTTGCAAGGTTTGTATAAAAAACCAACATTATTTTTTGGATTCCCGGCTCTTTATGGTTTGCTTTGTTTGTTAAAAACAGCAAAATTAGATTCAATAAGGGTTTTTATTTCTGGAGCGGATATGCTTCCTGATAAAATTCGCCATGCTTTTGCTGTTATTTATGGAAGAAAAATATGTTCGGGGTATGGTTTGACAGAAGCTTCTCCTGCTGTTGCATTTAATTTGGATAATCATACAAAACCGACTCAGGTTGTAGGAGACCCTCTTGTTGGAATTGAATGTGATATTCGTGATGATCAACAAAATTCTTTAGAGCGAGGCAAGATTGGAACATTGTGGATTCGTGGAGATAATATAATGATGGGTTATTATAATTCTGAACAAGCAACAAAAGAAGTTATTAAAGATGGTTGGCTTAATACTGGTGATTTGGCATCATTTGATAGCGAATGGAAATTAGCAATACAGGGGCGTAGTAAGGATTTGATTATTCATAAGGGTTTTAATATTTACCCACAAGAAGTAGAAAATATTTTAATGACCCATCCTTCTGTTTTCAAGGCAGCAGTTGTTGGAAAAGAAGAATCCGTTTTGGGTCAGGTACCTATTGCATTTGTAGCTGTAAAATCGATGACTCCAGATATTCAGAATAGTTTGCGTGAAATATGTATATGTAATTTGGCTTTATATAAAATCCCTAAAAAATTTATTTGTTTAGATGATTTGCCTATGAATGCAACTGGCAAAGTAGATAAAAAACAATTGGAGGTATAATTTAAATTTATGTCTATTTTTTATATAGAATTAATATTATTTTTTATTTCATTATTTTGTGCAGGATTATTCGCTTTTTTAGAAACGGCATTTACTGCATTGCGATTATTTAAAATAAAAGAGCTTAAGGTTAGAGTTTCAAAGTACAAAAAGCTTTTTGCCTCTTGGGAAAATAATCCTCAGAGAATTTTAATTACCATTCTAATTGCTAATAACTTTGCTCATGTTTTATGTTCAGTTTTAATTGCCCAAATAATGAAGGGTCTTTTGGGAAATTTAGGATTGATTGCAGGTGTTCCGATTGCAACAATAACTATTTTGATTTTTGGAGAGATAATTCCAAAATCTTTAGCAAAAACACACAACGAAAGAATTTTTAGAGCATCTTTATTTATCATTAATTTTTTATTTCATATATCATATCCGATTGTTACTCTGTTGCTTGCTATTGCGAATTTCTTTTTTCGTAAATTAGGAAAAAGTCATATTTTGGAAAAACAGCATGAAGATGTTTCAGAAAAGGAAATTGAGTTTTTAATTGACTATAGTGATGAAAAAGGTTTAATGGAAGCAGAAAAATCGGAAATGTTACAAAATGTTTTTGGTTTGGGCCAAACTCTTATTAATGAAATTATGGTTCCCAAAACAGATGTTATTTCGCTTGATGTGAATTCTAATTTGCAGCAGGTAATGGATTTATATTCAAAATATCATTTATCACGGTTGCCGGTTTATGATGAAAAAGAAGATAATATTATTGGGATAGTTCATCAAAAAGATGTTTTTGATATTGTTGCAAAACATGAAGATAAACAGATAAAAGAGTTGGTTCGCCCTGTTTGGTTTGTTCCAGAATCTAAAAAGATAAACCAACTTTTAAGCGAATTTTTGAAAAATAAAATGCACATGGCAATAGTTATTGATGAATATGGTAGCATTGTTGGCTTAGTAACACTAGAAGATGTTTTAGAAGAAATTGTTGGTGAAATTAGAGATGAACACGAAGTTGTTCGTTATCAAGTTGTTCCTTTAGAAAAGGGTGGATGGTTAATTGATGCAGGAATTGCTTTAGAAGAAGTTGAAGAGCTTTTGAATATTAAATTTGAAGTAGCAGAATCAATCACATTGGCGGGTTTTTTAACTGAATCTTTACAGCATCTTCCAAAAAAAGGGGAACGAGTTTTTTATCAAGGATACTGTTTTCAGATTCAACAAGCTTCTTCTCGTAGAGTTTCACAAGTACTTGTTTTTGAAAGTACAAAAGAATAATAGTTTTACTGAGTTTATTCTTTTTTTTTGTTAACAATTTGATTTAAAACAATTCCTATTCCAAAAATTATTAAAAATGGAACAAGACATTGTATTCCTGATTCAGATAATTCTTTAAAGCATATATATAGAAAACAACCACAACTAAGTGTTGAAAGAATTCCTAAGATGAAATTTTTATTTGCTTTCATTTTAATTGCTATAGAAATTAATGATATTGTACCCAAAATATATGTGATAATTATTGAAAAATCACTCATGATGATAAGATCAGATGTTGAGCGTGTTATCAGTAGAAACGAGAATGTTATTATACCCTGAAAAATTACACTAAACCATGGTGTTTTATGAATATTTAATTTTGTAAAATATTTTGAAAGTGGAAGAGATTTCTCTTTTCCAAGAGCATATAGTACCCAGTTGTTTCCATAAAATAACCCATAATATGCAGCTAGGTAAGATGACATAATTGCTAAGTTTATTATCAAGTTTCCAAAGTTAATTAAATATAAATTATTTGTAAGTTTTGGAAGTAATTCAAGAAATGGAAAAGTTGTATTTGTTCCGTGTATTCCAACTATTAAAAATTGCAAAATAGAGTAGATAGCAATAATTAGTCCGAATGAAAAAATAATCGCCTTAGCTGTGTTTTTTTCTCCATTTTTTATTTGATGACTTATTGCACAACATATTTCGAATCCTATATAACCAAACAATACAATGGGAATGCTGTCTACAAAGCCAGGTAAAAGTGATGTTACTGTTGTTGTAGCATTTTCCAGGCTAAATAAAGTTACACTTGCAAATATTAACATCAATATTGGAATTGCTTTAAGACTTGTAAAAATTATCTGAGCTTTTTCTAGAAAATTTATGTTAGCAAGATTAAATATTGTAAATAAAATAATGAGCATTACATCTAGTATAAGATAAGTAGGATCAAATCTTTGTATGAAATTAGGAAACAAAAGGTTTGCAAATCTAACGGTAAAACTATGCATTATAATTGCATTTCCAGATGTTATTGAAATAAAATATCCCCATCCAGAAATAAATCCCCATAAAGAGCCAAGTTCTCTTTTGGGATAAATATAAATTCCACCGGCTTCGGGATACGTTTTTGAAAGTTGGGCAAAAGCAAAAACTATTGGAAGAATTATTATTCCGCACAAAAGCCATATTATAGGTGCAAATAAACCGCTTTTTTGAGCGATGATGCCTGATCCTATAAAGAATGCAGAACCAATAATTACGTTAATATTTATAATTATCGCAATCCAAAGTGATATTTTTTTTTCCACTAATTATACTTTCGAGATATATTTTTAATGATATTAAGAGTTAGTAATTTTATTATAGTGTAATTTATAAACTATTGTGCCACCTAAAATTAATAGAACTAGTGGGAGGAAATTTATAAGTCTCGCAACATTATTTGGTCCCATAATTAACCAACTATAATATGCTAATATTGTACATGATACAAATGCTAAAAGTGTAGGAATTATTTTAATAAAATGTACCCGTTTCTTTTTTTGTATTATTACCATTGAAATTATTGTTAGTAAAAAAGAAATTAATATTCCTAAATTGCTAACGCTTGTTAATACAACTTTGTTGTTTATTAGTACGATTAATAAAATCGATGTTATTCCAATACCCCATACACAAAATGTTGGTCGATTATTTTTATTTGTTTTTTTGATTATATTTGAGAATGGAAACAAATTTTCATTTACCATTGCATGTAAATTGGATGAGTTAGAAAGAAAGATTCCAAAAACACAGCTTGCATAAGAAGTTATAATTGCAGATGTTACAATTCCATTTAATAATGTCTTAAATAGTTGTGAATTAATTCCCAAAAATTTTACAAATGATGGTGATCCAAAATTTATTAAATTGTTAACATTCATAATTTCTAAAAGACCAAAATGAAATAAAGAATAAATTATTCCAGCTGATATAAAACCTATAAGCACTGATTTAGAAGCATTTTTTTTACCACCTTTTATTAGGTGACTAATGTTTGAAGATGATTCAAAACCCCAAAATCCAAAAAGTGCCAATGGAATTGCATATTTGACTTGACCAATGTTTTGCCAATCAAAATTTAAATGAGGGTTGTAATAAAAAAACATAATAGATATTACAAACAATATGGGGAATAATTTAAAAATTGTTGAAGCATTTTGTATTTTACTTATATGGGAAAGATTTAATAGGTTTAATAAACAAAAAATAATTATAAATATGATGTTGAATGTTATTGGATAGTTTGCCACTACTTGGATTTTCATTTGATTACCAAGTATTTCTTGTAGGGCCATGTTAACGGTTGCGGCCATGCTTGCATATCCGAGATAATATGTCCATCCACTTATAAAACCTACAGTTTTATTTAATCCTTTTTCACTATAATGATAAAAACTACTTTGTTCAGAAAATAATTGTGTTATTTGTGATATGCTCCAAACAAGAGGGAAAAATATTATAGCAACGCTTGTCCAACCCAAAAAGCTTAAAGCGGAGGCTTTTCTTGCCATTAAGGATGGCATTATAAAGGCACCAGCCCCAACCATAACATTTATATTCATCATTGTTGCAGTAAAAAGAGAAAATTTATTTTTTTCTAACATTTCCATAAAATTTAAGCCTTTATGTATCGAGGTTTGAATTTTTTTGATTGTTCCCACAAAATAGAAGAAAGTAGTAGATTATATAGTAATATATGCATAATACAATTCTAATTATATATTTATCTCAATGTTTTACAAATAATGGTAGTTTTTGATAGCTCAAAAATAAAAGTAATTTATGAAAAATGCTTATTGACTGTTTGTTGCACTAACGTTACATTTGTTAAATGTTATGTCATGTTTTAATGTTTCATATAGAAAAAGGATAGTTCGATATGGAAAATAGAGTAATATCTATAGGTAGGCTTGGAGCAATTGTTCTTGTTTTATCTTTTTGTTCTGGATGTAAACCATTATCTGATTTTTTTAAAAAGAAGAATACTGAATCTGGAACAGTAGAAGTTAAGAAAGAAGAAATTACCTCAAAAAAAACTGGTCAAGGTACTGTGCTTTTGACAATTGATAGTAAAGATGTTCTTTATGAATCTGATTTTAATAAACATCTTGAACAAATGCTTAAAATGAACCCTTATTTTAGAGGTTCAAAACCAGATGCTTTACCAGCAGCTCTTAAAAGAAAGTTTTTTGATGAACTCATAAAACAAGAAATTATTTTATCATGGGCTAACAAAAACAATTTTGAAGATGATGCAGAATTTCAAAAATCATTTGAAGAAATGAAAAAATTAGTTAAACGTTCTTTACTTATTCAAAGATTTGAAGCAAAAATTTTTGAAGACATAAAGGTTAGTGATTCTGAGATCAAAGACTATTTTGAAAAAAATAAGAGTAAATTTGTAAAATCACCTGGTGGAGTTAAGGTTGCGGGTATTAAGTTTACCAGTACCGAAAAAGCAAATGCTTTTTATGATAAAGTTAAAGAAAAGGTTTCTGATTTTGTTAAATTGGCTAAAAAAGAAAATGAAGATGATTTTCAAGATTTTGGTCTAATAACTAAAGAACAAAAAGGTTTTGTACCTAGTGATATTCCAGAAAAATTAAAAGAAAAAGCATTGTCTACTACTAAGACTCCTGTGGTTGAAAAAGTAAAAGTTGGAAAGAAAACTTGGATTATTTTGGTAAGTGATAAACAAGATGCTAAGTACCTAACTATTGCAGAAATTAAGTCTCAACTTGAATCGATGTTAAAAGAGAATAAGTTTAGAAGTATTCTTGATGAACAAGTTAAGAAGTTAGAAAAAGAATTTACTATTGATAGAAACTATGATTTTTTTAAAGAAAAAGAAGTAACTACTATTTCTGCTGATAAAAAAACAGGAAAAATTCCTGTATCGGCAGCATAGTTAAAATTAAATGATATTACAAAAATGCGGATGAGAAAAACTCATCCGCATTTTTGTAATTAAGTATGTTTTATTTATATTTTTGAATCTTTGTTTTTATTTAGATATATTTTTAAATGTTTGAGTTTTTTATAAAGTGAGATTATATATGATTAAATTTAACTTTATTGCGGCATTTTATTTATTTTTATGTTTAGGTAATTTGTTTGGTGAACTTCAGGTGGTTGATAAAATAGTTGCTCGTGTTAACGGTGTTAATATTTTAAAGTCTGATTTGGATAAGCCGAGATTAAATAAAAATGGACAGTTTTATTCTTTAGATGAAATGATAAATGAAGAGTTGCTTTGTCAAAAAGCGGCAGAGCGTAAGTTATTACCATCAGATTTAGAAGTTGAAAAGCAAATAAGTTCTTTAAAAATATACAATAATCTTTCTCATTTGTCGGATAAAGATTTTGAAGAAGAATTGAAAAAAGAAGGACTAAATTTGCAAGATTATAAAAATCAGTTGGCACGGATGTTAGCTTGTGAAAAACTAAAACATGCAGAGTTTAGTGAAAGAGTTGTTGTTACTTCCCAAGAAGTTGAAGAATACTATAAAAAAAATCCTGAAATGGAACATGAAACATATCTATTAAAAATGTCTACCATTTCAAAAGATTGTTTAAATCAAAAAGGTGAATTTGTAAAAAAAGTTGATTATAAGTGGGATGATTTAGGATGGATAGAAAAAAAAGATTTAAGTTCAAGCTTATCTTTTGTTTCTAAAATGAAAGTAAATCAGATTTCTAAACCCAAAAAAATGGGTTATGGTTATCAAATGGTAAAATTGGAGGCTAAAAAAATGGAACGTCTAAAAACTCTGGATGAAAGATATTCTGAGATAGACTTAGAATTGCAAAAACAAAAAAAGGGTAAGTTTGAGCAAGATTTTAAAAAAGAATTATTAGCAAAAGCGTCTATTCGTTATATTTCGTAATTTTTAATATTTATCTGGGGTTTTTATGAAAAGCAAAAGAAAGTTTTTATTTTTAGTTATTTTAGGTTTATCTATTTCTTTTGTTCGGCCAATAAAAGAAAGTACTGCAAAATGGTTGGGTGTTGGAAGTGGAGTTGTTTCTGGTACTGCAGGTGGAGTAATAACGGGCGGATATTTAACTGGTTGGGGTAAAAAGGAACCAGTTAGAAGAAATTATTGGTGTGAAAGTGATGGAACTAATCCTATCAAAATAAATACTATGACACCTTTGGTAAGTACTTTGGCTGGCATTGGGTCAGGTGCTTTAGTTGGATATTCGGTTTATCGATTGCTTCTTAATATGACTCCAGAAAAACGTTATGAAAGAGCAGAAGAAATAGTCGAATATATTTTAACAGATAGTTTGATTAGTATAGATTTTCAAACTGATGATGAAATTATTAAACATGTTACACTTAGGTTTGGATCTAGTTGGCCATTAGTTTTGGCAAGGTCTTTTTTTGAAGATCTTCTGTTACGATTAAGAAAAGCGTATAAGCTTGTTAAGATGTCTGAAAAAGAAACTAGAAAAGATATTAATCTATCGTGGTTACAAAAAAAGTGTAATTTTCTAGAATATAGTATTAATGATATTACAGATATGATTTCAGCTAGAGTAGGCGTTATAGTTAATGATGAAGATTATAAATTTCAAGTTAAACATTATGAAGACTATATGAAAGAGAAGAGAAGGAGAGAGCATGAAAGCCGAGAAAGAGATAAAGATCGTTGGGTACAACATAGTCAGCATTTAGATAAGATGAATCAGAAAGATAAAGATCGTAATTTTAAACAAAATGTGTTACAAACTCACAATATAGGAAATATTAATCTTAATGTTTAAAATTTGTTTTTTTGGGAATTCTTTTAATAGTTTTTGTAAAATAAAAAAATAAAATTTTAAATCAATTAAATTATATAATGATATGATGTTATGTGGATTGATGTAAAATTTTTTTAGGAGAGTATGGTAAAGCCAATTTTATTGGTATTTGGAACACGTGCAGAAGCAATAAAATTAATACCACTTTATCTTTATTTAAAGCAAAAAAAAATAAAAACACTTTTATGTGCAACGTTTCAGCACCTTGAATTATCTGAGCAAGTTTGTAAAATTTTTAATGTAGATCCTGATTTTAATCTAAAGATTATGAAAAAAAATCAGGATCTTTTTTATATTCAAAATAAAATTTTAGAAGAAATTAAAAAAATTTATCAAAAGGTTAATCCTTCAATCGTTCTAGTACATGGTGATACAACAACAACTATGGCTTCTGCTTTAGCTGCATTTTATTTGCATATTCCTATTGGACACGTAGAAGCTGGTTTGCGAACGGGAAATATGAATTCTCCTTTCCCCGAAGAAATGAATCGTAAAGTTGTAGGTCAAATTGCAACATATCATTTTGCTCCAACGGCGTTTTCTGCTGCAAATTTATTATCTGAAGGTGTAAAAAGAGAAAATGTTTTTTGTACAGGAAATACAATAGTTGATTCACTTTATTGGATAAGAGATCAGATTGATAATAATCAAATATCCATTACTAAAAAGATAAAAGAATTGGTTAGTTTTTATAAAAAAGATGCTAAGAAATTAATTTTGCTGACGGCACATAGAAGGGAGTCTTTTGGCGGTGGGTTATTAAGAATTTTTAGTGCAATAAAAAAATTTGCACAATTGCATAAAGATTCTGTTATTTTTTATCCAGTTCATCCTAATCCAAATGTACAAAATGCTGTAGAAGAATCTGGAATAAAAAATATTGATAATATTGTTATATTAGAACCATTGTTTTATCATGATTTAATTTATATTTTACTTAATGTTGATTTTGTTGCCACAGATTCAGGTGGAATTCAAGAAGAAGCTGTAAGTTTGGGAAAAAAAGTTTTGGTATTACGTGATATTACCGAACGTTGGGAAGGCGTTTGGGATGGAGCTGAAAAACTTGTTGGTACAAATGAAGATTTGATTTTTAATTGTTTAAAAGAATTTTATCATTCTAGTTTAGAAGAAAAAGGTTCAACTGTTTATGGTGATGGGAATGCTTGTAAAAGAATTACTTCTATTTTAAAAGTTAAGCTTAATTTAGAAAGATTTGAATATTGTGAGTCAAAGGATTATATTTTAACTCATATAAATAAAAAATATTTGGAAAAATAATATTTTTGGGAGTAGCAATGAATACAATATCTGTAGTAGGTTTGGGGTATATTGGATTGCCAACAGCTATTGTAGCTGCTCAAAGCGGATACAAAGTTTTTGGTTTTGATATTGATTCTGAAAAAATACAAAAAATAAATAATGGTGATCCAACAATTGTTGAACCAGAAATTATTCAGCGCTTATATTCTGTACTTAAGGACAAAAAAATTATAGTTTCTTCTATTTTGCAAGAATCCGATTGTTTTATTGTTGCTGTTCCTACGCCTTTTTTACGAAATAAAAATAATATTAATGATGTAAAAGCAAATTTATCGTATGTTTTTGATGCTGCTGAAAATATTGCGAGAGTTTTAAAGCCGGGAAACTTAGTTATTCTGGAGTCTACTGTTCCTGTTGGTACAACATTTAAATTAGCTTCTCTTTTAGAAAAAAAATCGGGATTAAAATTAGGAATAGATATTTTTGTTGCACATTGTCCGGAAAGAGTTTTGCCAGGAAAAATTTTTGAAGAATTAGTTAGTAATGATAGAGTGATTGGAAGTGTTTGTGATGGGTCAGCTAAATTGGCAGAAAAATTTTATTCTAAATTTGTTAAGGGTAAATTAACATTTACTGATGATAAAACTGCAGAGATGATAAAACTGGTTGAAAATAGTTCGCGTGATCTTCAAATTGCATTGGCAAATCAAATTTCTCAAATGGCTAGTAGAGTTGGGATAAATCCTTATGAAGTTATATCTATTGCAAATAAACATCCAAGGGTAAATATTTTAGAGCCAGGATGTGGAGTTGGTGGTCATTGTATTGCGGTTGATCCATGGTTTTTGATTGAAAGTTTTCCTCAAGATTCTGATCTATTAAAAGTTGCCAGAAAAGTTAATGATGAAAAACCTTTTTTGGTTCTTCAGGAAGTTGCTCAAAAGATAAATATGTTTAACTCAAAGAATAAGAAACAGCCCAATTTGCTGATTTTGGGTTTAACATTTAAGCCTGATATTGATGATTATAGAAATTCTCCAGCATTAAAAATATCATCAGAATTAAATAAAGATAATAATTTAAATTTGGCTGTTTGTGAGCCTAATCTTGTTAGTCAAAAAATAAAAAACATTGGTTTTTTAAATGTAAAAGGCTTGCTTGATGGGGTAAAGTGGGCAGATTTAATTTTAATTTTGGTAAAACATAAGGAATTTTTTTCTTTAAATGAATTAAACCTCAAAGGTAAAATGGTTATTGATATTTGTGGTCTGCTATCTAATAAAAAATATATTAATAATGTTATTGGTGAGTCTAATTTAATTAAGATTGCAGCAAAACAAAGCAATTGGGATACCGTATAGGTTTGTTATGAAGCAAGTTTTTTTAAAAAAGGGAAAGGCACATTTATGCGATGTTCCTATTCCATGTTTACAATCCAAAAATGTTTTAGTAAAAGTTTGTTATTCGTTTATAAGTAGTGGAACAGAAATTGCCACTTTAAAAGCATCAGAAAAATCTTTGATTCAAAAATTTATATCAAATTCGAAAGAAAATACTACCAAATTTGTAGGTGCAATAAAAGATAATGGAATATCAGGAACTATTGCTTTGGTAAAAGGTAAATTGAAATCTCTAGGTGCTGTTGGATATTCATGTTCTGGACATGTTATAGCTGTGGGGCAAGGTGTCAAAAAAATTAAACCAGGAGATTATGTTGCGTGTGGTGGTGCAAGTTTTGCTAATCATGCACAAATGATATCTGTTCCCGAAAATTTAGTTGTAAAAATAAAAAAAGAAGAAAATATAAAACATGCAAGTCTTACAACTATTGGTTCTATTGCAATGCAGGGGGTAAGAAGGGCTGAACTTAGGTTGGGTGAAACAGTTTGTGTTTTTGGTTTGGGTTTGCTAGGACAAATAACTGTTCAACTTGCAAAGTTATCTGGTTGCAGAGTTATTGGAATTGATTTGCAACAAGATAGATTAGATTTGGCTAAAAAATTAGGTTCGGATTTTGTTTTTAATCCTAGCAACGTTGATATTAAAAATGAAATAAAGTTTTTAACGTCACATTATGGTGTTGATACAACAATTATTACAGCAGCTTCTTCGTCTGGTATTGTTATTGATCTTTCTATGTCTATAACAAGACGAAAAGGTAAAGTAGTTTTGGTTGGTGATGTCAAACTTGATTTTAATAGAGAAGATTTTTATTCAAAAGAGATAGATTTTTTAATCTCCTGTTCTTATGGTCCTGGACGTTATGATAGTTCTTATGAATTGCAGGGGAATGATTATCCATATTCTTATGTTCGATGGACTGAAAATAGAAATATGGAATTATTTTTAGACTTAATTGAAAATAAAAAAATTTCTATTGATCCTCTAATTTCTTGTGTTTTTGATTTGGAAGAGACGCAAAAGGCCTATGATTTTTTAAAAAGTCACAAATCATTGGGAGTTGTTTTATCTTTTACGGAGTCTTTAAAGAATGAATCTTTACAGGATGTTGTTGAAAAATTAGTACATCCTAAAGATACTATGAAATCGTATGTAGCTCCAAAAGAAAAAATAAAGATTGGATTTGTTGGAGTTGGTGGTTTTGCAAAGGTTAAATTATTACCAATAATATCAAAAAACAAAAATATTGAGTTAAGGTCTTTTGTTGATACTAATTCGGCTAATTTATTAAATTCGGCAAATCTTTATGATGTAAAAAATATATCTTCGGATTATCGTCGTATTATGCTTGATGATCAAATTAATGCGGTTGTATTTGCAACACCGCATAGTCAGCATTTTGAGCAAACAATAAGTGCGCTTGAAAATGGTAAAGCCGTATTTGTAGAAAAGCCTGCAGTTGTAAGTTTTGAAGAGTTAAGTAAGTTAGAAGAATTTTTTTTAAAAAACAAAAATAGTTTTTATTGTGTTGATTTTAATCGATCTTTTGCTCCATTTAATTTGGCAATCAAGAAAGAACTTGTAAAAAGAAAAAATCCTATGATTATAAATTATAGAATGAATGCTGGTTTTATTCCAAAAGATCACTGGATTCAGAGTAATAAAAACGGTGGTAGAATTATTGGAGAAGCCTGTCATATTTTTGAACTTTTTTGTTTTTTAACTGATGCAAAACCAACAAATATTTCTGTTTCAAGTTTAAATTCAAATACTGATGATTATTCTGTTAACGATAATGTTTTAGTTAATTTGATGATGGACGATGGTTCTTGTTGTTGTCTATTGTATACCGCCATTGGTAGTAAATTAATGAATAAGGAAAGAATGGAGATATTTGTTGATGGAAAATCTATTGTTTTAAAAGATTATAAAACATTAAATGGTTATGGTTTTCCCATAAGCTTTAATAAAAAAACAAATTATCCTGATAAGGGACATTATAATTTGTTATCTGAATTTATAAAATTAGCCAAAATAAAAAATTCTAAACCTCCAATTTCTGTAGAAAGAATTTTATTGGCAACAAAAATTAGTTTAATTGCCGATAAATTAGCAAGACAAGGTGGAGGTAGTATTGATGTTTAAAACGGCAAATAAAAATTATTTTTTTTTAATCAGCCTTTTTTTATTTGCTTTTTTAATTCGTAGCTTGGTTTTTTGTTTTTATTTGGGTGAAAATAGAAATTATTGGCAGGTTGATTCAAATACTTATCACAAAATTGCAGTAAGTATTGATAAAGGTGATGGAGTTACTGTTGATGAAAAATCAAATTTTTATAGATTGCCAGGCTATTCATTTTTCTTGTCTATTTATTATAAGTTATTTGGTGTTAATACAAAAAATGTTTTGTGGGTTCAGATTTTTTTAGCATCATTTATTCCAATTTTTACTTTTTTTCTATCATTAGTATTATTTCCTACAAACCTTTTATTGGCAAAAGTGGTAGGATTCTATAGCTCTATTCATTTGGGTTTAGTTTTATATTCTGGATTTTTTATGACAGAATCTTTATTTATATTATTTTTTTTACTATTTTCTATTTTATTCTTTTCAAGTTTTCATTTCTTTTTTTGTCATAAAAAAAATCAAAAAAATGATTTTAATTTAGGGGCACAACCATGTCCGGATTATATGTGCTCAGGACCCTCTTTTGTTGAATTATGTAATGATATCGAAACATGGCAGGAAAATAAATACAAAAGATTTAATTTATATAAACTTTTTTTTGCAGGAATTTTTTTAGGAATATCATCGTTAATCAGACCCGTTGGGCACTATTTAATTTTTTTATCAGTTTTAATTTTATTTTTTTCTAGGGACTTATGGTTAGATAAAATTAAGAAAACTACAGTTGTCTTTTGCGGTTGGGTTTTGATTGTTTTTGGATGGTTATTAAGAAACTGGCTACTTACGGGGTATATTTTTTTTCATACACTGCCTGGTGGTCATTTTTTATATTTTTCTGCTGCACGATCTGCTATGTATGAACAAAATTGTTCTTATAATCAGGCAAAAGATTTTTTACGTAAAAAAATTTCTCATCTAGCAGATCAAAAAGTAATAACGTTTAAGAAAAAACTCAATGAGCCAGAGTATTGTAATTTAAGAATGAATTTAGCAATAAAATATTTTAGAAAATATCCATTTATAACAGCAAAAAATTGGATGACAGATATTTTAAGAACAAGCTTATCTTTATATTCTGCAGAACTTTTGTATTTAGAAAATGGAAGAAAAGAGTTTGATTATTTTTCTAATAAACGTACTGTTTTAGGTATGTTTGCAAGATATTTGTTTCCAAAAACAAAAAGTACTTTTTTAAAATTGATTGTTTTATGTGAAATTTTAACATTGCTTTGTTGGAGTTTTTATATTCTTTGTATCCCAGGGTTCCATGGAAAAACGATTGTAAATGTTCCCTTTAAATTCTTTACAGATAAAATTTTAATGTATCCAGAAGTTTATATCTGGATTTCAGCTTTA
>JBHPBZ010000010.1:0-16055 GCA_042576165.1 Candidatus Babelota bacterium
CTAAGAAAAAGGTAGCTAAGAAAAAGGTAGCTAAGAAAAAGGTAGCTAAGAAAAAGGTAGCTAAGAAAAAGGTAGCTAAGAAAAAAGCAGCTCGAAAAGGCGGAAAAAAAAGAATGACTCTTAAGCCTAAAAAGAGATAATTTTTCTTAGATAAAAAAAGAAATTCAAAAATATTTCTCAAAAAAGCGATTCTGTTAAAGAATCGCTTTTTTGCTTTAATATGGTCGTTTGCTGTACTTTAAAATATAAAAATTGTAAAATACAAAATGTGTGTTGTAATTTTATTATAGTTTAATTTTTATGTTGTTTATGAAACAGTCAATAAAAACAGGTTTGGGATTTGGAGTTACATCAGGCATAATAACTACTGTTGGTTTAATGGTAGGTCTGTATGCAGGAACGCTTTCTAGAATTTCAATAATTGGAGGCATTCTTACTATAGCAATTGCAGACGCATTTTCGGATTCTTTAGGTTTTTATGTTTCTAAAGAATGTGAAAGCAAATCAAACACCTGTGAAGTCTGGGAAGCAACTCTAGCTGCTTTTTTTTCTAAATTTTTTATAGCAATAATATTTTTAATACCAATTACATTATTCCCTCTTTATTTTGCAATAAAATTTAACATAGTATTAGGAATGTTATTATTATCATCATTTAGTTATTATATTGCAAAAACATGCAAGGCCAAACCTTGGCGTATTGTTTGTCAATATGTTCTAATTGCTATAATTGTTATTATTATTACACAAACTGCAGGGGCATGGATTAGGAATTTTTTTATCTAAAATGTTCCAAAATATCTATCTCCAAAATCTCCAAGACCTGGAATTATGAATTTGTTTTTATTTAATTCTTTATCTTCTTGCACATAAAAAAGTTTTATTTTAGGAAATTTATTCTTGAGTCTAGTAACTCCAGAATATGATGTTATTACTGCAACAAATATGATTTTTTCCTCCAACACACCTTCTTTTTTTAATATTTCTATTGCTTTTTCCCCACTACCTCCGGTAGCAATCATAGGATCTAAAATTATTACGTCATCATTTTTTGAAAAATTAGGAAAATTTTTATAATACATATTAGCAACTGCTGTTTTTTCATCTCTCTTTAATCCTAAAAAACCGACTTTTGCTTTTTGGAAAAAAGTTAAAAAGGGTTGAAGTAATGCAATTGCAGACCTAAGTATTGGAATTAAAATTATATCATTTTTTATTTTTACACCATCCGCTTCACATAAAGGTGTTTGAATTTTAATATTTTCTTTTTCTAAATAATCTGAAGCTTCTTGTGCTAGAAGATATGCTAATTTTTCGCTAGTCCTCCTAAATTTTTCAATATCCGTATTTTTATCTCTTAAAATTGTCAGTAAGACTTCCTTCATAACACCTCTTTTACTAAAAATACTTAAATCCAACTAAATCATAAATTTCATCTAACGTTTCTTTAGCAATGATATTTGCTTTTTGAGCTCCATTTTTTAGTATATTTTCTAACTCTTCAGGTTTATTTAACCATTCAAGATATCTTTCTCTAATTGGCTTTAATTCATTTATAATATTTTTAAAAAGTCTCTTTTTACACTCCACACATCCTATCTTAGCATTCTTACAACCATCCTTAATCCAATCTAAGTCTTTTTTAGAAGAAAATAGTTTATGTAAAGAATAAATATTACAAATATTAGGATTTCCAGGATCAATCTTTCTTTTACGATTCGAATCAGTCATTGCTACAGATAACTTTTTCCAAATAGTTTGTTCATCTTCAACCAAACCAATATAATTATCTAAACTTTTACTCATCTTTGCTGAACCATCTAAACCAACAACTTTTGTTGTTTTAGTATGCAAAGTTTTAGGTTCTTTAAAAATTGGCTTATATGTATTATTAAATTTTCTGGCTAATGTTCTTGTTAATTCTAAATGTTGTGCCTGATCTACTCCAACAGGTACCATGTCTGCTTTATAAAGCAAAATGTCTGCAGCTTGCAATGTTGGATAAGATAAAAGCCCCAAATTTGCCTTTTTTGAATCTTTTTGTATTTTATCCTTAAATTGAATCATCCTTTCCATCTCTCCAAGTGGACTTAAACATGATAATATCCATGCTAATTGGCAATGAGAAGGTACATCTGATTGAACAAATATTGTGCTTTTTTCTAATCCAACCGACAAAAGTACCGCAGCTAGCTCCAAAGTTCTCTTTTTTAACTGTATACCATCTTGTGGAACAGTTATTGCATGTTGATTTGCTATAAAATAAAAACATTCATTTTCATTATTTTGTAAATTAATCCAGTTTTTTATTGCCCCAAAATAATTACCTAAATGAATTGTACCTGTAGGTTGTATACCTGAAACTACACGCATTTAAACTCCTTTAATTAATTCAGTTTTCTTTTTAGTATCAAATATTATAATAACTAAAGTTCGATATATTTAAAATATTAAGGATACAAAGATGTTATTATCTTTTTCTCTATTTTTACTAGATTTTGTTCTTTTTATGATTTTTGAACAATGGATAATTTATTCACTATTAATTTACTTCATTTACTGCCAAATTAATCCAGTAGGCAAACAAAATTATGCTTTTAGCTCATTTCTCTTTCCCTTATTTTTACTACTCTTACAGGATAATTTTTTGCATTCCAGGCTTGGATTAAGTTTAATATATCTTATACCCATAATTTTTTTTACCAAAAAATTCCATCTTTGGTTCAATTTAAAATTAAAATTGTTCTACTTCTTTTTAATAAGTTTTGCAATTTTAAACGACATTTTTTTCATCAAATACGCATTATTTAAACATAATATTTCATTTGATTCGACTATTTTAAAAATTTTTATTAATCTAATATTAGGATATTTGATTTTTTTGGGTTTGCGGAGCAATCGCCCTATTTTTAGTTTAAATTTAAAATAGAGGGAGGAAAGTCCGGACTCATAACAGGAGAAACGCCTTACAAGAATAATTTTTTATTATTATTTCAAGTAAGGGAGGTGTAAACCTACGGAAAGTGCCACAGAAAATATACCGCCTAATAATTTTTTAGGTAAGGGTGAAAACGTGTGGTAAGAGCGCACGAATAAGTATAGTAATATATTTATTGGTAAACCCCGTTTCGAGCAAGGCAAAATATATAGGTTATAAGTTTCCTGTTCTTTAAAAACCTATGGGTATGCCGCATAGATAGATGGTTGCTACCTTTATAAGGTACAAAATCCGGCTTACAAGCATTCCCAAAAAATTCTTTAAACTTAATTGCATAATCTAAATGAAAAAAATTAACAATTCTTTTATTTTTATTCTTTTACCCTTCCTAAGCTTTATTCTTGGCTACTATAGTATTTATATTTTTTTTCAAAAAAAATATGTAAATACCCCTAATTTAATTGGAAAAAATATTTTACAAGGAATAAATTCCTCATCAGAAAAAAATATAAGCTTACAATTATTAAAATCAACAGAAGACCCAGATCTCCCCGAAGGAACAATTTTAAATCAAATTCCTAGTCATGGCCAAAAAATTAGGCCGAATCAATCTATATTTTTAATAACATCTAGAAAACCAGCTAATACTTTAGCCCCAAATTTTTTAGAAAAAAATTACACATACATAAATGAATATTCTAAAAAAAATAGTATCAATACAAAAATAATCTGGATAAAAAACTTTTATCCCAATAATCTCTGCATTGCACAAGATCCATCCGAAAACCAAGAATACGATTCAAATGGAATAACAACATATATTTCTGAAGGTAATTGTGTTTTATACGTTGTGCCAAATTTTAAAGGTTGCAAAATTTCAGATTTAAAAAAAGATTTGTCACAAGAAAATATAAAAATATCAGTCTTTCACATTAATAATGTTGATACAAATCATGATTGTATAAATTGTAAGATTATAGATCAAAAACCTATGCCCGGATCTATAGTTGATTTAAACAAAACTTTATATCTACAATTGCAAATATAAACATATGAATTATAAAAACAGAAGACTAGGACAAAAGCCTTGGAGATCTTTTTAGTATTTTTTTTAAAACCAATATCAAGATACCTGAAAAGAAAATTAGTGAAAAAGAAATTGATATCCCAAAAATAAATAAATTTTGAAAGCATAAAAAAATAATATAAAGACTACTCGCAATAGCTAGAAAAGAAATAAATTTTGCAATCTTAGTTTTTATTACAAACGTTGACACCGAATTTAATAGATAAGCAATAGCAATGCCTAAAACAGTCATATTCTGCAAAGAAACTAAATTAATCGAAACTCCTAATAATAAACATGCCAACAAACCCTCAATAATAAGACTAACCCATGGAACATTATTTTTATTTATTTTCTTTAAAACTCCTGAATATGGTAAATAATCATCTTCTGCCAATTTATATAAATTCCAGCAATTTGCAGCTAAAGATCCAAATCCACCACTAATAATTGATCCAAAAATAAAAGTTTGTAAAATTGCTGGTAAAAAATTAAAACCAAAACCCATTTTATTTATCCAGCCAGAAACAGGTTCTGATAAATTTGCTAAAGAACTACCAAATAATCCAATCATTAAAAACTGAAACAATGTTGCAACAATTGCAACAATAAGAAACGAATAAAAAATAACATAATTTATATTTTTTGATGGATTTTTTATCATATGCCCAATAGAACAAACCATCTCAAAACTTAGCAAAACAAAAATTGCAGTAGGCAAAGAATTTATCATCTGATTATATTCTACAAAATGACTAAAACTGAAAAAGCTTGGGTTAAAAAATATAAAACCATAAATAATTACAAACAAAATAGGAACAGTTTTAAGTGTTATAAACACAAATTGAACCTTGCCCCCTATATAAACTCCAAAAATATTAATGCCAATTAAAAAAAATATTAATAAAAAATCCAAAAATAAAATAGAAACATTTTGTAAAAAATTAATACGATAATAAAAAAAACTTACAAAAGTATGAATTAATAAAGCAGGAGATGCTGTCTTACCTAAAAAATACCCCCAACCAGATATAAAACCTAAAAATGGGTTTAAGAATTTTTTTGGATAAACATACATTCCACCGGCTGTTGGATATTGAGATGCTAGCTGTGCAATACTATAAACAATAGGCAAAAGAATTAATGCTGCAAAAATATAACTTAAAAAACCAAATGCCCCAACAAATTTTGTCAAAATCTTTGGGTTTATAAAAATCCCAGCACCTAAAATAATATTGATATTAATCAGAATTGCAGTCCAAAGACCTATTTTTTTTGAGCCTACCTTCATTCACTTCACCTCATATAAAAGATTTTTATTTTATAATCTCTCTTGATTTAAAAAGCAAAATTGAAACAGCTGCAGGAGTCATTCCAGGAATAAGTTGTGCTTGTGCAATTGTTTCTGGCTTATAATAATTTAATTTTTGCTGTAATTCTACAGTCAAGCCAGGTAAATTTGAATAATTTAAAAATTTAGGAATTTTTAAACCTTGATAACGCAAAACCTTTTCTACTTCATTTTTCTCTTTTTGAATATAACCATCGTATCTAATTTGTGCATAAATAGACAATAAAGCCCTACTAGAAATATCTTTTTTACTATATACAGAAAATAATTCTTCTAAAGCAAAAATCGAATCTAAAGTTGGACATTTAGATGAATGAAAAAGTTTAAAAACATTACCATTTCTATTTTTTTTAATGAATTTTACACATTGCTCAATTACTTCTTTTTCTTTTAAAAAACTTTTATATAAATCATCTGAAATTAAACCCAGTTGTTTTCCATAAGGCATAAGTCGCAAAAACACATTATCCTGGCGTAAAATCAACCTTCTTTCTGCTCGAGATGTAAACATCCTATAAGGTTCATCAACTCCAATAGAGATCAAATCGTCAATCATAACTCCAATATAACTTTGAGTTCTATTTAAAATAAATGAAGAAATATTTTTTGCTCTAAGATGGGCATTAATTCCAGCAATAATACCCTGCCCGGCTGCCTCTTCGTATCCTGTTGTTCCGTTTATTTGTCCTGCTAAAAATAAACCATAAACATCTTTTGTTTCTAAAGTATGTTTTAACATATTTGGCTGAAAAAAATCATACTCAATTGCATAACCAGGTTTTAAAATTTTTGCATTTTCAAAACCCTTTATACTTTTTATATACGAATTTTGCACATCAAGAGGCAATGAAGTTGAAAGTCCAGCTGGATAAATTTCTTCTAAATTTTCTCCATCTGGCTCTACAAAAACATGGTGCGATTTCCTATCTGGATGTCTTTTTATTTTATCTTCAATTGAAGGACAATATCTTGGACCAATTCCAGAAATCTTACCACCAAATAAGGCTGACTTTTCAAAGTTATTTTTTATAATTTCGTGAGTTTTTTTATTTGTTTGAGCAATATAACAAGATATCTTTTCTTCAACCCGCATTGGATCAAACTCAAATAAATAATCAACCGGAGTTGATTTTTGTTTTTCAAATTGAGAAAAATCAACTGTTTCTTTTGCTATACGTGGAGGTGTTCCTGTTTTTAATCTTGCAGATTTTTTTCCTAAAGCCTTCTCTAAAGATTGTGTAAGCCCTGGTACAGCTTTTTCTCCAATTCTTCCTGCACTTTTTTTATCAAAACCAATAAAAATTGTTCCATTTAAAAATGTACCTGCTGTAATAATTACACTTGGTGCAAAAAAATTTTGATCATTTTGTGTTTTAACACCTATAACTTTTTTATTGTTTTCATAATTTTTAGTTAAAAGTTCTATTGCCATATCTTGATGTAATGTAAGGTTTTTTGTTTTTAACAAGATTGATTTTGCAAGCTTAGAATATGCATACTTATCGATTTGCAACCTAAGCCCCTGCACAGCAGGTCCTTTTCTTGTATTTAACATCCTTGCTTGAAGATAAGTTTTTGAACACAATTTTGGCATCAATCCGCCAAGTGCACTAACTTCATAAACAATATGCCCTTTACCGAGTCCACCAATTGAAGGGTTGCACGGCATTAAGGCTACTTTGTTAGTATCAATTGTTAACAACAAAGTTTTTGATCCCATTTTTGCTGCTACATACGCAGCCTCAACTCCAGCATGCCCAGCTCCAACAATAATTACATCAAAATGTTTGTTCATAATTTTTTAAAATTTAAAATAGTTAAAATGTGAAAAATTAATAATTTTATCCCCAATATCTCTATTATACTTCAATAAAAAAATTTATAAAACTTAAAGCACTTTATAAATTCAAATGTTTGGAAAATATAAAATTGGAAATATTTTGTATATATTGGTAAAATATTTTCATTTGTAAACTTTATAAGTTTTCATGCGGGATTATTATATGCTTTATCATCTATCACAAATATTACACTCACAATATATTGTTTTTAATATTTTTCGTTATGTTAGTGTTCGTGCAATTTTTGCCCTTCTAACCTCAATACTTTTTTCATTTTTGTTTGGAAATTGGTTCATTAAAAAATCATCCAAAAAATTTAAATCTAAAGTGAGAGAATGGATACCAGAAACTCATACTATTAAAAACAATACTCCAACAATGGGTGGGCTTTTTATTCTAATGGTTTTTTCTATAAACACTTTCCTTTGGTGTAATTTAACAAAATTTAGCGTGTGGATTTTTTTATTATGCTTAGTAGGATTTGGTTTAATAGGATTTTTAGATGATTGGAAAAAAATAAAATTTGATCATGGAATTAGCGCAAAAACAAAATTTTCTATGCAACTAATACTTGCATTTATAGTCTCAACATTTTGGTATTTTTTGTGTAATCCAAATACACATTTATGTGTTCCATTTTTTAAAAATTTTAATCCTGATTTAGGAATATTTTTAATTCCATGGGCAACCTTTATAATTGTTGCAACATCCAACGCAGTTAATTTAACCGATGGCTTAGATGGTTTAGCTGCTGGGCCACTTATATTTAATTTTTCAACATTTTCAGTCATTGCATATTTAGCCGGACATAAATACTTTGCTTACTATCTATATATCCCATTTGTTGCAAGTTCGGAACTTGTAATTTTTGGAGCAACTTTTATTGGAGCACTTTTAGGCTTTTTGTGGTACAACACTTACCCTGCTCAAATTTTCATGGGAGATGTAGGATCACTTGCACTAGGTGCAGCTTTAGGCTTAATGGCATTAATGACTAGACAAGAATTACTTTTAATAATTGCCGGTGGCATTTTTGTTTTAGAAACCTTTTCAGTTATTATTCAGGTTTTTTCTTTTAAAATATTTGGGGAAAGAGTCTTTAAAATGGCTCCTATACATCATCACTATGAATTACTTGGTTGGAATGAAGCAAAAATTACAATTCGTTTTTGGATAATATCAATTATACTTTCTTTAATTACTCTTTTAACATTAAAAATAAGATGAAAATTAAGAATAATGATTATTAATAAGTCACATAAAACCATTTTCATTTAAAATAAGCCACTATTTAGAACAAACAAATAATTTGTCTGAAATTAGATCTTATTAATATTTGCTCAAAGTATATCGCTAACCCTGAATGTTATTCATGTATTTCAAAACCCTGAAATACTTCAAACTCACAATCCTTTTTCCATGCATCTTGATTTAAACCAGCTTTGCGGCTTAAATGTTTCAAAGTTTCTTTCAAATCCCATCCAAACCCTGTTGAGACGTGTGGCAAAAATACTGCGGATCTAAAATTATTTTTAAGTATTATTCCATCTTTTCCTATTTTAATATCTTTATAACTTTTTATAGGATGCGGTGTAGTAAGAACTGAAATATCAATTACTATATCTTTAAGTTCATTTTCCTTTAGCGGCTTAAAACGAGTATCATTAAAAGCTGCAGCTTTACTCATTTCTTGTACAGTTAAAAATAAAGGTTGTTTTGTAATAATTCTACCGATACAACCTTTTAAATTTCCATCTTTCGTTTTTACAGTAACAAATGCACCCTTTTGTTGCTGTAAACCTAAACTTTTTATTGGCAATAAAAGATGCTCTTTAATTTTCTTGTTATCTTTTTTAAAAGAATTTTTGAGAGTTTGACGAGGTAAGATTGAAAGAACTTTTTTATCATATTCAGTAAGTTGGTCTTTGGGTTCTAAAGAATTTAATTTTTGAGTTGTAAAAAGCATTCCAAGATAGCTAACACTATTATTAATATTGTCATCTGAAATATCTTGCAAAAGTTTATTTGCAACTATTTTACCATTATTATCTTTATATGATTTTTGAATTTGTGCAGAAGTATAATAACAACACATTCTAGATTCAACATCCAATTTTTTATCTTCAAATAATTTTAATAATATTTTTATTGGATTTTGACCACAAATTGTAGCTAGTGTTTTCTGTAAAACTTTAGAAAAATTTTCATATGATTTTTTAATTATTGCCTGAATAGCCATTGAATCTACAAATCGAATTGAATTAAAAATATTTTTACTAAATGGTTCATAATTGTAATTTTTACCATAATGAATAAAATCAGAACTAATAACAACAAGAGTTGAATCATCAATAACCTTTGATAATTCTTTTGTCACCTCACAAAATTGATCTTTTTGTAATTTACCAACAATCAGTGGAATAATTTTAAAATTCTCTATTGTCTTTTGCAAAAATGGAAGTTGAATTTCAATTGCATGTTCAATTTCATGAGTTTTATTAACATAGGCAAACAAAAGATTTTTTTTTAGTTTATCTATTATTTTTGAATCCACTTTAATATTTCCCAAACACGTTTTATAAACATTATAATCGGGCAAACTTATTCCATTAAATGTTTTTGTATGACTTGGGCTTAAAATTACAACTTTTTTAATTTTTTTATTTTTCCGAAAAGTCTTTTTATTTTCTAATAAATTTTGATAAACAGATGCCGCACAAAGTCCCGAAAAATTATACCCTGCATGTGGAACAATTATTGCCATTATTGTTTGTGGATCGACAACAACATCAAAATTATCCTTAGAGAATATAAAAAAATTATTAATTTGTTTATTTAATAAATTTTTATCTTGGGGATACCAGCCTTTAGATAAATGAGAAACACAAGTTTTTTCTGGTACTAAATTATTTTTGCTATTCATATTACATGACGGAAAGAACAATAAAAAAGAAAAAAATACTGAGTTAACTAAATAACTAAAAAATCTTTTTTCAAAAACCATATATTTCATTCAAAACTCCTCTTTCTCTTTTTATCCCAAATAAATACAAATTTACCAGAACTACAGGACTTACGCAACATAGCCAAAGTTCCCACAGAAAGCTTTAATTAGAGACATAGAGCACTTCGTTTGTTAGCTTGTAAAGGCGAAAAGCATCTTCTTCAGGGTTTTTTAAATTATATATTTTTTTTCGTTTTGAAGAAAACTAAATCCAAAAACAATAAAACAAATATGAACTTAATGTTTTTCTAAACTATAGGATTTATTAATTAAGAGTTATTGATTTTTAACATATTCCTTAATTCGATCAACATCAATCTTACCTACAGTAATCCAGATTTAAATTTGCTGTTGCATTCTAACAGGGGCTCTCAGTATACAAGCAAAGAATATCAAAAATTTGCAAGAAATAATGGGATGAAAATAAGTATAAGCGCTACCAGTTGTTGTTATTATAATGCTGTAATTGAAAATTTCTTTCATACTCTAAAAACAGAACATGTTTCCCTTTTACGGTTTAAAACAAGGTCTAAAGCGATTAGTAGCATTTTTGAATACGTTGAATTTTTTTATAATCAAAAAAGAATCCATTATACGCTCAATTACTTATCACCAACACAATTTGAAGAGTTAAATTATCATGGTGTAAAAAAATATTTAGAAAAAATTTAACAGTACAAATGAAAGATGTCTAAAAAAAGGTTGTAAGATCAATTCAATTTTTTCAACTTGCTTTGCCTATAATAAATCTACATTGCTAAGTTCTTTCCATAATCCTTTAAGCCCAAGTCTTTTCATAAATTCTTTATAATCTTGAGCATTATTAGCCCTTATATCTTCAGTAAGCCAAACCAATTTACATGGCTTACAGATAAAAATCTGCATATTTTTTTCAATAATGGTAGCTTTTTTGATTAAACTAAATATTTTTGATTTTTCAGGATCAGGACAACAAACCGGACAAAAAACAACTTTGCAATCTTTTACAAAATTATTCCTATCTATATAAGCTGGTTGACCAGTTAATTTATTATACATGTATTTAATAAGTTGTTTTGTTTGAGATAAATTTAGTGTTCTGTTTCCATATTTATCAATAATTCGAGATGCTAATAGATAGTTTTTTGTTTGCATAATCTGATGAAGTTCAATTATAAATTGTAATCGATAAGCTTCATCTTCAGGATTTTTAAGGCTCTGAAGTATTCCATCTAACTCATCAAAATCAAAGCTCTGGTTAAAATAACACTCAAAAAAATTTTTTAATATTTTCATAACAAATATTCCTATAAATCATCCTACTATTGGAAAAGCTGTTATTATCTTAAATCCTAACTCACACATAAAATTTTTTTTTAAAACAATTCTTGACTTTGTTAAACCGCAAATAGGATTTTTTTTATTTTTAGCAATGGATTTTCCAATAGAATGTTTATGCAAAAAATCAAATGTTTTTGGAGCTGAAGATTCACTTTTAATCCACAATGCTATATTTTTAGCATTATGGATTAAATTTTCTTTTACCGAATTAATAGCCATTTTTTTACTTGTGAATGTTGAAGCAAATTTAAGGTTTGGTTCTTTTGCTAATCTGCTAAGTAATTTATTATTAGTTTTACTTACATGTCTTTGAAGTGTATGCCCTCCAGCTTTTTCCATCACATCCAAAATATCATTACCAACATTGCGTATTTTATAAATAAGATTTTTTATGGTTGTGTTATAATTTCTTACAACTTCAGATAACTTCTCAAAATCCTTAAAATGTTCAGTGGAAAATTGTAATGCAGAAATATCACCAACAGATACTAATTCTGGTTCTACTTTAATAACTTTAATAACATTTCTTAATGCATCTTTTCCGTGTTCTAATCCAAATTTTAAAACTTCACCTGTTTCTTTTAATACTATTTTAATTGGATTAATAACTTTGTTTATAACATTGGCAGTTGATTGAAAAGATTTTGAAGTTTGTGCTAATTCTTCAAAACTCTTGGATAGAGTTGAAAATTTTTTAAGTTTAGAAAATTTGGCAAATTTTGCTATTCCAACAGGAACAAAAAATTCAACTAATGCGGCAACGGATTCTTTAGGATTTTCTTTTACGTAATTTACAAATGAGCAAGATAAGTCTACTGCTTTCTGAATCATATCGCTTGGATCTTCAAGTGAAAGTGGATCATCAACTGCCATACTTGTAACTTCAAAGATAGCTTGCCCAAGTGCCATACCGGCGAAACATAAAGGTTTAATAATTTTATCAATTGGATGGAGAATTTGATTTTGTATGTTTGTTAAACCAATTTTTATTCCATCAACTAATATTTCTTCTGCTTTTAAAAGATAATGAGAAAAATTTGATAGATGAAATGCTACATCTGGCGATGATTGTACTTTTGCTAATGCAGTAAAATGTAAAATTGTTTTAGACAGAGTTTGAATTTGCTGATTTTCAATATATTGTGATTGGAAATTGATAGCAGCTGTTCTAATTTTACAAAGTTCTTCGTGCAATTGTTTATCCAGCATTGTTCCATAACAATAATCAAAAAATTCTGCATTTGAATCTGTAAACTTATAGTTTTTCACTTGATTGGAATAATCAAACTGTTTATAATTTTGTGCCCGAGTTTGTTTTAATGCACTCGATCTATTATATTGACGTTTTACAAAATCTTTGTCATTAGATGTAATTGCAATATCAAATATAGAAGATTCTTCTGTTATATTTTTTATAATTTTATCGTTTAAGAAAAGAGTTCGATATTCGGCTTCTTGTTTTATTTTATCCAATCTAGCTTTATCGTTAGACCTTTGTGCCATTTCTCTTTTTATTCTATTTGCTTCTTGTTCTATAAAATCTGCAAATCCAGTTTCTCCGTTAAATCCTGGTGTATTGCGTAAAGATTTTCTAAGTTTATACGCTTCATTTTTATTTTTAGTACTACCTCTTTTATGCATTTTATTATGAAATTCTAAAATAAATTTTTCATATTCAGGAAAATTACGAATATAATCAAGATAGTTAGAACATGCATATAAATGATATTGTTCAAATAAATCAATTGTATTCCAGGAGCTAAAATAGTCCTTGATATCGTTTTTAGACATTGTTTTTACATGCAACAAGTCATAAAATAGGTAGTTAGATAATTCTTGGATGCCTTTTTCGATTCTATAATCTTTTATTGAGTAAGGATTGTTTTCATTTGATTTTATTTTGAATGTATCACGAGGCTTTTGTTGAGTGTGAAAAGTTATTGTATTGTAGTTGTTGCATAAACAAGTTGAGTGAAATATTATTGTAAAAATAATAACAAAAAAAAACTTTAAACTTTTAAACAAAACTCACTCTCATATTATTTTAAAAATAGCTTCTTTGTTTTATAAGAACTTTATTCGAATATTAAATTAGTATTAAAAGATATTTTATTTTAATACCAATTTAATATATTTTGTTTACTAAATTATACAGTGTATAATTTGATTTATACGAAATGTTAACAATATTTTTAAATTCAGACAATGAAGTTGTTAGAGCAAAGTGATAATTTCCTGTTTAACAGGAAATTATCACTTTGCTCTAACAATAAACCGATTTTTATTTACAATTTTTCTATATTACAGGACTTACACAACATAGCCAAAGTTCCGACAGCAAGCTTTAATTATAGGCATAGAATACTTCGTTTTTAGCTTGTAAAGGCGACAAGCGGCTTCTTCAGGTTTTTTCAAATATATATATTTTTTTCGTTTTGAAGAAAACTAAATCTAAAAAAAATAGAACCAATACAGAACTTTCGGAAAATGCGTAAGTCCTGCAGAGCTACAAATTTTTTTAAATATTGACTATAAACCTCTATTTTAGTTAATATTACAATGTAAAAGGGGAATAAAGTAAAAGGGGAATAAACCGGGACTTTGGGGGAGACTTATCAATGAAAAAAAAAATCATTGCATTATTTTGTATTTGTACGTTTATCACAGCTAATGCTAATCAAATCAAGTTGGCAATTTTTGATACAACTCATAATGAAAAATATAGGTATAATCAGTTTATAAAAATTTGCGAATCACTCGATTATAACGTTGAATATAAATCAATTGCTCAAATAATGGATAATAAGATTAACTTAATAAAATATGATGGAATTTTATTTATCATAGACATTGAATTTTTAAAAAGTATGGCAAAATCATTAGTTGCAAACAAAATTCTTAATTTAATAAAAACTTTTTCCAACGAAAAAAATAAACTAATTGGTATTGCCTTACCAACAATAAGCGGGAGCATTCCAAATAAAACTCGTTTGTTTATGCCAATATTTAAAAGAATAGGTCTTAATATTAATTCAAAATCTTTTGAAATTTTAAATATTCCAGATAATAAAAACGACAATTCCCTCTATTTAAAAAAAATAAATAAAAACTTGGAAGAATTTTTTTTGGCAACCAATAATTTTTTAGACATCCCTATAGAAAGCAGAGGCTTTTTGTACCATACTACTCTTAAACTTCCAAGAAAATTTAATTTTCAAAGCTATGCATCAAAATATAATTCAAACTTTTGTGTTCTTCCAATCAAACATCGCCTCCCTATTTACTTAACTCCTACATTGCCATATGGAATTTATTTTTTTAACCCAATAAGAAAAAATCATATTTTCATTACAAGTTCAAGCCTTTTAACCGGCTTAGGAATAAGTGAAAATTTTCATTACTGCCCTACAAATTTTGATTTAAGAAAAAAGATATTAGATTTAATACAAGAAATGATGTGGGAATTAAAAATACTTGTGTCTGAAAAAAATCCAAAACAAATAAATATTTCAAAAATTAATAAAAATAATAAACCCATCTTACCAAATTTATTACAAGTTAAAACCCAAAAAGAAAAACCCTCAAAAACAATAAAAATTGCTTGGATGGAGATTTATCCATTCGAAAAGGACGATCAGGAATCACAAAAGCAACAAGATTTACTAGTTGAGTGCATATTAAAATCAGGTAGCAATCTTTATTTATGGATAACTCTTAATCCTCATATGTATTATAGCCCAATAGCAAAAACCCCCCAAAAAAAGCAGCTCTTCTGGAAAAGCCTTTCTTTATTTACAAAAAAATTAAAAGAGAAATCACAAAAATTAAAAATTGATGCACCAAAAATTTTAATTGGATATGAAATAACAAATAACATTTATAACCCCAATCTTCCACAAAATTTTTCAATCGATATGTATGAAACTGAATATCCCGACATACCAAATCCATTAGATAATAATTTTTGGGAAAATGAAATTAAAAAACCATTAATACCTTTTTTAGAAGAATGGCAAAAACCACATATAAACAATGGAATTAAAATTGCAGGAATAGTTTTAGATTTAGAAATGTATTGCAGAACAACAACCGGAACATTTTTGGATACCATGGGATTTGATCAACAAAATTTTAATAAATATTGTCAATTAAATTCTCTAAAAAGCTCCCCAAAAAATAAAAGTTGTAAAGAGCAACTTAATTTGCTAATTAAAAATCAATCAATGCAAAAATATTTTGAATTCTTACAAAACCAAGCAATAATTTTAGGAAAAAACTTAAAAAGTTTTTTTTGTGAAAAGATTAAAGACTGCAAAATAGCATGTTACGCACCAAATATTTCCACAAATTGGTTTTATAAAGGATTCTATAGAGGTTTGTCTCAAACTGAAAAACCTATTTTACTATTAACATTTAATACAGATTTTAATTCACATAAAAACTGGCTCGAAAAAAATAAAATATATGCAAAACACTTGAGTGTTTTAATGCTCTCTAAGTTAAAAAATAAAAGCGATTTTTTCTGGATCGACAAC
>JBHPBZ010000011.1:0-14697 GCA_042576165.1 Candidatus Babelota bacterium
TCCAAAAAAACGTGTTAAAGAAAAATTCGTATTTGAATAAATTAAAATATTCATTAACAAATCTGATGGTAAAATATCTTTTAAAGTAATTGTTTTAAAAATTTTACATTTTTTATAATGCCCAATGTTTTTAAAATAAAAATCAACTCTTTTATCAAATATTTTTAATATAGCTTTATCTTGTTGTTTAAGAGCATTTAAATAAAATTTTTTTATTTGAAATCTAATTTTTTTGGTATCATATTCTCTAAAAATTTTGTTATTTTCAATTATTTCCATACCACAAACCATTGAGCAAGTAATTGAAGCAAAAAAATAAATTAATAAACATTGTTTATTAATGAGTTTTAAAGCATTTTTAAATAAAAATTGAAATATTTTGTGCATAATAACTTTCTAATTAATTGTATCATTTTTAATGATTTAAGATTTTTAAATCAAAGTTTAAAAAAAATTTGAATGGATTACAAAAGAAAAGCTCCATATTTCTATGGAGCTTTTCTTTTGACATGAGTAAAAAACTCTTTATAATCTATTTTTTCATAAATGCCCCAAACATTTTTAAAAAATAGATTATAAAGAGTTTTTTACTTTTTATTTTATGTTTAACATTAAATACAACTTCTAATGCATATACAAAAGAAAGTTTGGAAAAACTTAGAATGTATTCTGCTGTAGCAGGAGCAGCACTATCTATTCATGCTTTTTTACAAAATGACCTTGAATCTTATAAAAAATTGAAAATTTTATCAGATCCTCCTGAAATTGTAGATGAGGTAATTTCGAGATCTTTTGAAGAATCCCCACATTTGGTTTCTGAAGTTAAAGATTTAATTTTGTGTGCAAGGCAAAGTAAAGGTAGATTACTTTTTGGATTTATTGAAAAAATATTATTAAGAATTGCTAACAAGATAATATGTTTTGATTCTAAGGATAATTCAAGAATTATTAGAAGAGTAGAAAGAATTTTAATTGATCCTGTTATAAGAGTAATATTACAATATTATGGAATGGAATTATGTCTTAATGAAAAAATGGATCAACGTGAATTAGCGGGTAGTTTTTTGGGGAATGTTTTAGGCAATATAGTTTTAGAAGGTTGTGGTGAGATGATAATTCAAGGCGTAAAACAGAGTTAACAAAAAAAGTTAACTTTCAAGAGGAAGTTTATATTTTATGGGATTAAGGTTCGCTTCCGGTAGTAAAAACAACTTTAGGTAATGCTTTAGAGTTTATTGAAGATGTAATAGTTGTTAGTTTTGATAATTGGATTTATTCTCCAAAATTAAAGTTTATAATTGAATTTTATCATGAAGGCGAAGTTACTTGTGGATATAAATAACAACAATAGTTTTGGTGGTTTTTAAGTGTTTGTGTTGTTATTGATTGTATATTTCACTTTGATTGTACTGTTAATATCAGAAGTTAAATTTAGTAAAATTGGATATGCTTCATTTTCTAAATATGAAGTTCCATGTTCTTGAAAATTTTTATATAGATCATCCAATAATTCATATAATTCTTCTGGGACATAAGGTTTATAATTATTAGTGTCTGAATCATTTAAATCTGGATTATAATTTTTTAAAAATTCTTCAAAGTCTCTAGCTTCAAATTTATAAAATATTAAACGTATTGCTTGAATCAGTACTACTAGAAGGCTTACTAGCGTTGGATTTTACTTGATGGGGTATTTCATTTGTCAATATTGAATTTTGTTTAAAATAATCGCAAAGTATCATTCCAATTGCATTTCCAATATATGGATATACAATAAATGGCCAAATATAAGAAAAACGAGAAGGTTTTCTAGCATTGATCTTTTTGACTAAATAATCTTTAAGAAATTGCCACTTATTATTTTTGTAGTAAATCTCTTTTGTGGTTTGAGTATTAGAAATGGGGTTAGAAAAGATATTGTTTTTATTAATACTTAAAAAAGTTAAAATCAAAAAGATTAATAAAATCTTTTTGATTTTAATTTCCATAATTTTTTTGTCCTGTTAAAGAATTTTTATTTTTGATAAAAAGATATGCTTTTGTTTGAAATACTGTAATAAAAATATTGTAGAACATGAATGAAAATACAGTAAGTGTAGTGCTAAATACTGATGATGTAATTTGTTTTATATAAACATTTTTAACCGGATTGCCAAATGGGAAATAAAATGTGTTTATAAGCATTATTAATATTACAAGACCTTGATGTTGTTTTAAACAATTATAAGATTTAGTGCAAGAGTCTAGAAATGGAAGTTTTTCATTTATTTTTATTGGTATAGATAACCACATGTTGTGTATATAAAAAAAATAAAATAATCCTGCATAGATAGTCCAAAACCGAGTAATATTCAAATTTATTATACTTGAGAAATAAAGACAGATATATGATGGAATTATCATAAAAATAAAAATTGTTGTAAAACTTAATATTAAATATTTTATTTGAGTTGTGATTCCATATTTTAAATTTTTTTTAAAATTAATTCCCAATTCCTTTTGATAGATGGCTGAATTAATGATCAAAAGAAGAGCATATTGAAAAAGGTAAATGATTAGATTTGTTGTAGAACTAGTTATTGAATTTGATATGAAATAAGCAGAACAAGATATAAGTGTGTAATATTCTAAAGACAAAATAAGTATGATTAATAAATAAATGGGATTTTTAAGTATTGCTAGTAGGCTTACTCCAAAAACGCTTGTGAGGTTCTTACTTTGATTTATAGCTTATCCTAATTAAAATTTATAAAGCTTTTTAAGCTTGTAATTTTCTCTTTTTTTTCCAAAAATGTCAATATAATAAAATTGTTTTTTATACTATAAAACACCAGGAAAAGTATTCTTAGAAAAAGAGAAAATTTAATGAAAAACTACCAATATATAAAAACATTATAGATCAATGATAGAAGATTTAAAAAAGCGATTTATGAGATTGTAGTTTAATTATATTTAGTTTTCCTTTTTTAAAAAAATTAATTAAAAACTTAATGAATTAGATGCATTAATATTGCTCCAAAGGCAGCTAGTCCTAAAAAAATAAGTATTATTCCTATGAATAAAGGTAAGTTGGCTATTTTTTTAGTTGGGTATTTTTCGGCTTTGATTTCTTGAAGTTTTATTTTGTGTTGAATTAAAGATAAAATTATTGCGATTAAACCAACAAAAATTAAAAGCAATCCAACAATCTTGATTGTTGTGATACTAGTTTTTTGATAATGGTGAACTTTCATGGCGGAAAGAATTCCCCCAACTCCAAAACCAATTCCTATTAAAGTTAAACCTGTTTGAACCCATGACAAAAATGTTTGTTCAATGACTTCCAAGCTATTGAGCTTATCCAAGTTATTTTTGATATCATCTTTCTTCATTAATACTTCTTTCCGTTTTTTTAGTTATTTTGCAATATCAAAACAATATTAAGCAAAATTTTTGTAGATTTTGAATAATATATTTATTTGAACAAAATTATACAATTATTTTGTTTTTTTGATTTGTAAAATTTGTTAATAATAAAATTGTTGTAAAATTTGGGGCATTAGTTTGCATCGTTTTTCTACGGATTGAGAATTAATTTTATAGTGTTTTTTAGTTTGCAATTTTCTATTTTTTGCTTAAAAATGTCAATGTGATACCAATTAAAAAATATTTTTATATATAAAGGTTTTTTGATGAACAAAGAGATAGAAGTAAAAGTTCAAATAAAAGAGGATTTATTTTATTTTGTAAAAGAGTGGGTTGATACAAAATCTAAACATATCAGAGAAGAAAAACATGTTGAATATTATTTAAATAAACCAGCAACAAATTTGGATAAATTTACAGGTCTTACTAATGATCAGAAAAAATACTTAAGAGAAAATGGTGCAATAAATGTTTCTAAAGATTTAACTGATGAAGAATTTGAAGCTGAAAAAAAACTGGTTGAAGAAGAACTAATAAGTAGGATCGATGAGTTTTTGGATAAAATATTTAGTCCTATTTTGAAGCCTATTATAATTTGATAATGATTATGAATTGTAATTTTTTTGCATATTGTGCTACATGGATTGCTCAAATTTTATTTTGTGTATCCTTATTTCCACAAATAAAATTAAATTATCAGTTAAAAACTGTAAGTGGATGTAGTGATTTTTTTTTAATAGGTTATTTAAATGGGTATATTACTTATATATATTACGTATATTTTTTACATTTTCCACTTGCTTATAAAGTTATGGTTCCTATTGCCTGTGTTTTAATATTTATTATTCTCTTTCAGAGATTTTATTATTCAGAATTTAAAAGAAAAGATAAATTTTGGGCTTGGGTATATATCTTAAATATATCTTTAGCTTTATTAATATTTCCTTTTACTATAAACAATTCTTATTTAGTTGGAACTTTTTGTGGATGGTTAATGCTGTTTATTTGGGCGACTTATCAAATACCTCAGCTTATAAAATGTTTTTCAGAAAAATCGGTGTATGGTTTTAGTTTTGCTTTAGTAAGTCTTATTGCCTTAGGTGAAGTGGTTGAGCTTTTGGGAGCTTTGGCTTTAGGTCTCCCGTTTCCAACCATTATTAATAATTTTAGAGGAATTTTAATATATTTAGTTTTTTGCGTTCAATTTTTGTTTTATAAATCATTTCAAATTGAAAAGGTTAATTTGTTTATTAAAAGAATAAATGTATTTAGCAATATAGATATCTAATCTATTGTTTTTAATGGCAATAAAATTTTAGATTTATATTAGATTAGATATAATTTTTTGGGGAAAAAGTAGGGGGGATAGGAGTATGTTATCTGCTTCTGATATTATTATTTGGGGTTCAGAAATTTGTTTTTTTATTGCCTTGTTGCCACAAATTATACTTAATTATAAAATTAAGACAGCTGGAGGACTTAGTGACATATATTTAATTTGTTACTTTAGTGCTTATGTAATAAATTTGTTTTATATTTATGGATTAAATTTTCCTATGGCATACAAGGTTGTTGCACCATTTTCTTTATTAGCTGTTTTTGTAATGATTTTACAAAAGTCTTTTTATAACAATATTTTTCAAAATTATAAAATAGCCAAATGGTATTATATAGATTTTTTATTATTGATATCTTTTATTCCCTTTGTTTTTTTATTTCCTGTTGTAATAGGGCATTTTGCTGGTTGGATAATATTTTTTATTTGGTGTTTTTATCAATTTCCTCAAGTTTTTAAAATTTATACAAATAAATCAGTTGCAGGTTTTAGTTTTATACTTGTTTCTTTAATTGGTTTTGGTAATTTAATTGAATTTGGTGTTGCCATTATTTTTAAGCTTCCAGTGCAAACATTGTTTATAACAGTAAGAGGTATGATTATATATTTGATATATTGTTTAGAGTTTTGGAAATATAGAAAAACTATAACAATAATAGAAGTGGATAAAAAATAAATGCTTTTTTCATATGATGTTTATTGCTGTCTAATTATTTGGATTATCAATATTGTTTTTTTTATAAGCCTTTTGCCTCAGATAGCCTTAAATTATAAATTAAAATCGGCAAAAGGTTTGAGCAATTTTTTTATTTTAGGAAGTCTTGTTGGGCAAGCTTCTTATATAGGATATGCTTTTTATGCAAATTTGCCTTTTGTGTATAAGATAATGAATGTTTTATATTGTTTGCTTTTATTAATTATAATTTTTCAAAGAATTTATTATTCGAACAAAACCACCCAAATAAAATTAATTAGAATATATTTGGGTGGTTTTATATCTTTATCGTTATTATTATTTGCATTTAGTGGAAATCAAACAATTGGATGTTTTTTGGGTTGGCTTCCTATTGGGACTGGTTTAATAAAAAAGGTTCCTCAAATATTTAAGATTCATTTTCAAAAAAGTATTAAAGGCTTTAGTCTTGGTTTCATCTGTTTAAATATTTTTGCATATGTTTTTGAAATGTGTGCTGCAATAATTTTAAAATTGCCTTTACAGGTTATTTTAAATGATGCAAAAAATATTATTTTATTTTCTATTTTTTTGATTCAGTTTTTTATATTTGAACAAGTTTAAAATTAATTTTTTTATGTAGGTAGTAATGCTTAATCGAAATGATTTAATAAAACAAATTTTTGAGTTAACATCCAAAATTTTTCCGAATTTACAAGATCAATATAATATTGCACAAAATACTTGGAATAAAATTTGTAACGATGATCTTTTTATTCAGAAGATAGAAAATTCAAAAAGCTCTTTTTTAATTCCAAGATGGGATGGTAATTTAACAGATACTTTTGATATTAATTTAGATATTGATACATATTCTGTTTTTTCAGTTGATGGCTCACAAATTTATCCAGATAGGAATATGGCTGGTGCAAGATGTTTTTTAATAAATTTGGGCGGATGTAAAATACAATATAACAAAACTAAAAATAGCCAAGTTGATTTTTTTTCAGAGCCAAAAGTTTTTTTGCCACAAGATTTGTTTTTGAGTCAGGGGTTTGATAATAAAGTTACTTTTAGTTCAGATTTTGTTGATTTAAAAAGAGAGGAATTAGAACTTAAAAGAGCTTATCATTATTTGCAAAATACAGAACTTTGTTTTATTGATGGAACAATGATTTTTTGGAATTTAGAAGGAAAACAGCAAGAAGTAAAAGATTATTTTTTAAATAGCTATTTAAAATATTTACATAAGTTTTATGAAAGACAACATCTGGTTGCGGGATATATTAGTTTTACCAAAAGTAGAGAGCTTGTTAATTTAATCAAATTAGGTTTATGTCGATTTACCGCTGCTGATTGTATTGCGTGTCATAGGGAGTATTTGGAATTCCCATGTAATGTTATTGATAATTTAATTGATTCAACTATTGTTAAATTTTTTCTTAGAAAAAATCAGAGAACAACTGTTTTTTATAGTACTTCAAAAATTATAAAATATTATCCAGATCACTTAAAACCTTGCTTTTGTTATTTGCACATTGGGCAAGAAATAATTAGATTAGAGTTTCCATATTGGATTGCGCAAAATGTTAATTATGTAAATTTTATTTGTAAAATTGCTATAGATCAGTGCATAAAGGGGCAAGGATACCCTGTTGTTCTTGCAGAAGCTCATGAGCAAGCTGTGGTAAAGGGGCCTGATAGGGAATTTTTCTATCATCTGATTCAAAAAATAGGAATTGAACAGCAACGGAGATTTATTGTTTCTAAAAAAAGCTTAAAAAAACGTGGAATTGGAATATAGGATTTCGAAGTTTAAAAAATTAAATTTGTTGGGTTTTTATGATTAATATTACAAATTTGAGTCTTGCATTTGGTAAACAGAAGATTTTTGATGATATTTCTTCTAATATTGAAGATAATCAAAAAATTGGATTAGTTGGTAGAAATGGTTCTGGTAAAACAACTTTACTTAAGATTATTGACCAAAGACAGGGGTTTGATTCTGGTAAAATAAATATTCCTAAAGATTTTAAAATTGCATATATGCCTCAAGAGGTAGTTTTACTTTCGGATAAGACAATTTTAAAAGAGGCTTTATCTACTTTTGATAATTTGTGTGAAATTTTAGATGAGCTAGAAAAATTAGAGTTAAAAATAGAATCTGGCGAAGCCAAAGATGATGAAATTGATGAATATTCACAATTACACAATAAATTAAAAGAAGTTTTTTATGAAGAAAAACTTATTGAAACAAAAAAAACCTTGCAAGGTTTAGGTTTTAAACAAAATCAATTTAATAATATTGTTTCAAGTTTAAGTGTTGGCTGGAAAATGCGACTTATTTTAGCAAAACTTTTATTGCAGAAAGCTGATTTTTATCTTTTTGACGAACCAACAAATCACCTAGATATTGTCGCAAAAGATTGGTTTTTAGATTTTTTAAAAAATTCTAAATTTGGTTTTATTTTAGTATCTCACGATAGATATTTTTTGGATAATTCGTGTAATCGGATTTTTGAATTATCTTTGGGGAAGATAAATTTTTATAGAGGAAACTATTCAAAATATTTGATTCAAAAAGAAAAAAACAAAGAACTTTTAGAAAAAAGACAGTTAGAACAACAAAAAGAAATTAAAAAAAAGATGGAAGTTATCCAAAAATTTAGGGCAAAGGCAACAAAAGCTAAGATGGCACAAAGTATGTTAAAGTCTTTAGAAAAGATTGATTTAATTAAGATTGAAGGTAAGACCAAATCAGTAAGATTTAATTTTTCAGAAGTTAAAAGATCTGGAAAAATAGTATTAAAAGCAAAGAAATTAAGTTTTAGTTTTGATGATAAAAAAATTTTTGAAAATGTTTCTTTTCAGATTGAGCGAGGACAAAAAGTTGCAATTGTTGCGCCAAATGGAGTTGGTAAAACAACTCTTTTAAATATTATTATGGGCAAATATAAATTACAGCATGGAAGTATTGAACTTGGCTATAATGTTAATTTGGCTTTTTTTGAACAAGATCAAAACAGATCATTAAATTTGAACAAAAGTATTTTGGAGGAAGTAGAAGATTCTTGTACATCTACTGAAACCAGAGCTAAAGTGAGAAGTTATTTAGGAGCGTTTTTGTTTCCGGGAGATGATGTTTATAAAAGAATTAAAGTGTTGAGTGGCGGTGAGAAAAATCGTGTAGCAATGGTAAAAGTTTTGTTGCAAAATGCAAATTTATTAATTCTTGATGAACCAACTAATCATCTTGACCTTGATTCAAAAGAAATTTTACTTGGTGTTTTAAAACAATATTCAGGAACAATTTTATTTGTTTCTCACGATCGTAGTTTTTTAAATAATCTTGCTACAAATATTATTGATTTAACTCCAAATGGAGCGGTTTTTTATGAAGGCAATTATGATTCTTTTTTAAATCAAAAACAAAGTTTTGAACAAAAAAAAGATTTAAAAAATGTTGAAAAAAAAGATTTAAAAAACAATAAAAAAGCAAAACTTTATAATAACTATGAACAAAGAAAAACACTGAATAGACTTGAAAGTAAAATTAGCAAGCAAGAAAAAGAGCTAGTTAAAGAAACTAAGAAATTAGAAACATTAGAGTATGGTACCGATAAATATTATGATTCTTGTTCAAAAATAAAAGATTTAGAACAAGAAATTGATCAAAATATGGAAAAGTGGGAAAAGTTGAATGGTTAAATTAAATTTGGTTACAGGCTTTTTAGATTCTTATTTAGATATAAAAAATATAAAAGATGGTTCTTATAATGGTTTGCAGGTTCAAGGCAAAAAAGAAGTAAGAAAAATTGTATTTGCGGTTACTGCTGGAATGCAAACTTTTAAAAAAGCCAAAGAAACAAATGCAGATATGATTGTTGTTCATCATGGCTTGTTTTGGAAAGGCGTTAGTCCAAATTTAATTGACTATAATTTTGATCGGATAAAATTTTTGGTTGAAAATAAAATTTCTTTGTATGCTTCTCATTTACCACTTGATAAACATCAAGACATTGGTAACAATGCTCAACTTTTAAAAATTTTAGATTTTAAAAAGGATCGAGAATTTGGTTTGTATGAAGGAAACTATATAAGTTTTACGGGAAAAACAAGTAAACCAAAAACAGTTAAAGAAATAGAAAATATTTTACAAAATAATATTGGTGCAACATGTAAAACTTTACCTTTTGGTAAAAAAGAAATAAAGACAATGGCTGTTTGTTCTGGAGGTGGGGGAATTGCACAACTTTCTGAGGCAATAGATCTTGGTGTTGATTTTTATTTAACTGGTGACTCCACCGAGTTTTATCATATTGCAAAAGATGCAAGAATTAATGTAATTTGTGCAGGGCATCATGCAACTGAAACGGTTGGTGTAAAAAATCTAAGTAAAGTTGTGTACGAAAAATTTGATATAGAAACGTTGTTTATAGATATTCCAACAATGCTTTAATTCTGATACAAATAAGCAATTGTTTTATATCCAGTAATATCTGTTTTTCTACAACTTGGACATATGCCATTACTATAGCTTAATGCAGAATTAGCACAATTTTTATGAAATAAATGTCCACATGGGAGCACAGCGATTTGTTCGCAATCTTCAAATTTTTCTTTGCAAATCGCACATTCGGAATCGTAATATATTTTAGAAGGTAGTGGAAGATCTTTGTTTGAAAAATCTCGAATTTCTACTTGTGATGTTGTATTTTGAACTATAATTCGACCTGTAACTACATTGTACTTAAATATATCATTGTATGCTTGATTTAAATTTATTGCTTGATTTAAATCAAAATTTGTACGGACTTTAGGGAGTGTTATACGGTAAGAAAATATTGTATTTCGATAATTAAAAGTGTAGCTATTTTTCCATGTTACGTTTGTAAAATTTACGTTATCTTTTTTTTTTATTTTTTTTAATTTAGTTTCAATAATTGAACTATTGCTTAAGTCGGCATTGTTAAACTTTGTTTCATTCAGTTTTGTTTTGTAAAATGAACAATGTTTAAGTTTTGTGTTACTAAAATTGCTGTATTCTAAATTTGCTTCGCTTAATTTTATATGATTTAAAACAGCATTTTTGATAGAAGAGTGAATCATCAAAACATTTTTCATGCTTGCTCTATCTAATCTAGCGCCGTCAAATTTGGAAAATGATACGTTTGTATATCCGTCATTCACATTAGAATATTGCGGGTTGTCCCATTTTGTGTTTATTAATACAGCTCTCGAAAAATCTGTACCTAAAAAATCTCCTCCAGAAAGATCTAGATTTTTAAGAGGTGCATTTGTAAGATCAAGGTTTCGCAAGTTTTTATCATTTCTGTCAGATTGTATAAATGCATTAATTTTTTTTAGATGATTATAGTTGTAAGAAAAGTTATAACTATAAAATAGGCAAGAAGATACAATGATTGTTAATAAAATTTGTTTTTTCATTTTTTTACTTCTATATTTTTTATTTTAAAAAATTATACTAAATTTCCTAATTATCAAGATGGTGTTTTTTTATACATTAAACCTAATTAATAAAATATCGCCATCATGTACAGTATAATCTTTTCCTTCGGTTCTAATCTTTCCAATGTTTTTTAAAGCAGCTTCTGTTTTTAACTCAAAGATATCTTTACAATCATAAACTTCTGCACAAATAAATCCGCGTTCCATATCCGAGTGAATTGTTCCTGCTGCTTGAACGATATTTGTATTTTGTGGAATACTCCAAGAATGTATTTCTTGAGGTCCGCATGTAAAAAAATTTATTAATCCTAAATTTTGATAGGCTTTTTTTATAATTTCATTTAAGCCACTTCCTTCAATATTTAGATCTGACATCATTTCGGATTTTTCAGTTTCGCTAAGTTGAGATAATTCGGATTCAATTTTTGCACTTATAGGAATTACTTTATTGCTTCCAAATTTTTCAACTAAAGTTTGATAGTGTTGATTGTTTTTGTATTCATTATTTTGTAAATCATCTTCTGAGATGTTTGCAATTATTAAAAATTTTTTTGCACTTAAAAGTGGAATAGTTTTAATGCCTTGATCTTTATATTTTTTAACAATGTTTTGAACTTCTTGAATTTGTGCAGATCCTAAAGCTTTTTTAACTTTATCGATTAACTCTTTTTCTTTTTCGAGTTCTTTTATTTCTAGTGTTGTTAGATTTTTATTTTTAGCTGTACGTAAACTATTAAGAATTTTTTCCTCTCTCTTTTCTGTAGATTCAAGATCTTTTAGCATTAATTCTGCGTTTATAATTTCGAGATCATCAAGTGGATTTATTTCGTTATGTACATGAGTAACTTTGGAATCTGTAAAACATCTAATAATATGTAAAATTAAGTCCACATTCATTATGTTTCCAAGGAATTGGTTGCCAAGCCCTTCTCCTTGTGCTGCGCCTTTTACTAGGCCCGCAATATCAACAAATTGAACAACAGAAGGCACAATTTTTTTGGAATTAAAGATTTTTACTAATTTTCCTAACCGTTCATCCGGAACTTCGGTAATGGCAACATGAGGATCAATTGTGCAGAAAGGGTAATTTTGAGCAGGGATGCCTGCTTTTGTGAGTGCATTAAAAAGAGTCGATTTTCCAACGTTTGGTAGTCCAACAAGTCCTGCTTGAATAGCCATTTAAGTCTTCCTGTTAAATTTTTATAAAATAATTTAAATCTTGATTTATAAAAAGTATAACATTTTTAGGGGTTCTTAAAAGAGGTACTGAAGGCATTTAGGGTTTGAATTTTTTTTAATTATTTTTTTATAAAAGTTTATAATTTGATTTTACTTTTACATTATAGTTAATAAAATTTGGTCTATTGTATTAGATAATTTTAAAAAAGAGCCCAAAATTGATTTTTTAAAAATAAAACAAAAATTTAATCAAAAAATCATTGTATGCAAGTTTATTGCTTATATTTGAGCCTTTTTCTTATATGGTTTATGATTAAATTATAGATAAAATAATAAAATTTATAAAAAACAATGGATTCAAAAAGTATGATCAATTTTTTCATAAAGACTTATGGTTGTCAGGCAAATGTTGCAGATTCTCAAGCAATATCTAACTATTTAAAGAATATAGGTTGTAAGTTGGTTGAATCAGAAGCTGATGCGGATTTAATTTTAGTTAATACTTGTGCAATTAGACAAAAAGCAGAACAAAAGGTTTTTTCTTATTTGGGAGAATTGGCTGAATTTAAAAAACAAAAAAAATATTTGCAAGTTGGTGTTATTGGGTGCATTGCCAGTTACCGAGGTGAAGAATTGTTATCTCGGTTTGATCATGTAAGATTTTTTTTTGGTGCAAAAGAAAATCTTACTGAATTACCAAGTATTTTAAGTGATGTTGTTGTAAAACTAGAAAAAATTAAAAAAACCGAAAAATCTTTTTTAAATTTTAATTCATTATCTGAAAAATTGGAGAATGTTTTTCTTGGTGGTTTTAAAAATTGTCAGAATGAAGTAAAACAATCTTTTGTCAATATTATGACAGGGTGCAATAATTATTGCAGTTATTGTATTGTTCCTTTTACTCGAGGTAGAGAAAAAAGTTATTTTCTTAGTGATATTTTAGATAGAGTAAAAAGAGATGTTGAGCTTGGTGCAAAAGAGATAACTTTGCTTGGTCAAAATGTTAATTCATACAAAGATCCAAGAACGGGAGCAACTTTTGAGAAATTATTAGAAAGCGTTGCGCAAATAGCAGGAGATTTTTGGGTTAAATTTGTGAGTCCACATCCAAAAAATATGACTAAAGATGTTTTATATGTGATGGCGCAATATCCAAAAAAACTTTGTGATTGGATTCATCATCCATTACAATCGGGTTCTAATAAAATTTTGCAAGCAATGAATAGAACTTATACTGTAGAAAAATATATAGAACAAATTAATTGGATTAGAGAAATTTTACCAAATGCAACAATATCGACAGATATTATTGTTGGTTTTCCTGGAGAGACAGAAAAAGATTACCAAGAAACAAGAAGAGTGATTGAAGATGTTAGGTTTGATAATATTTATTCTTTTATTTATTCTCCCAGAAAATATACAAAGGCTGCTCAATTACAAGATAATTGTTCGGCGCAACTTAAGCTTGATCGGCTAAAAGCACTTCAGCACAGGCAAATTGAAATTTGTCGTGAACAAAATAACCGACATGTAGGTAAAATTTTGGAATGTTTAGTTGAAAAACGTTTAACAAATGATAAACTCTTAGCAAGATCTCAAGGGAACTTAAGAATTTTGTTTGATGGTAGCTATAATTGTGTTGGAAAAATTGTTGAAATCAAAATTGTTGATGCTGGTTCTGTAAACATGAGTGGATCTTTAATTTGAAATGCGGATTTTTTTGGGCGGCATAGCCAAGTGGTAAGGCAGTGGTCTGCAAAACCGCGATCCCCGGTTCAATTCCGGGTGCCGCCTCCAATTTTTTGAAATATAATAAAAAATTTGTACAAGTTTAAAAAATTGTACATAATGTCTAAAAGATTTGTTGCCGGGGTGGCGGAATTGGTAGACGCAAGGGACTTAAAATCCCTCGGGTATTTTACCTGTGCCGGTTCGAGTCCGGCCCTCGGCACCATTTTTTTTTTGTATCCAAGTATTATAATTTTTGATATCCAAATTTGGGTCTTTAAAGAGTATATTTTTTTAAATGGCCCACTCAAAACAACTTTTGTTCAAGGGTTACTTGACAAAAGTTGTTTGATGAACAATTCTGGGTGAGATGCCTACCTTAATGTTTGTGTTATATTTTATGTTAGTTGATTAGCCAGAGAGATCTGGTATCAAAATGAGGAGATATCCATGAATAAAGCTGCTTTGATTGAGCTAATGGCAAAAGATACAAAATTGCCAAAAACTGCTTGTAAAGGCGCATTAGAATCTTTTATTAAGCAAGTTGGTTCTTCACTAAAGAAGAATAAGAGTGTTGTTCTCACAGGATTTGGAACATTTTCTGTAATGAAAAGAAAAGCAAGAACTGGAATTAATCCTGCAACCGGGGCCAAAATGAATATTCCTGCAAAGAAAGTTCCAAAGTTCAAAGCTGGAAAGCAATTAAAAGATTTAGTAAAATAAAAATCTATTTTTAAAAGGTAGGAAATAATCGAATGAGTTTTCCTACCTTTTTTTTGTCTGTTTTTTTATTGATTCTAGTAATTATTTAATTAGATTTGATAATTTAATATTATATAAATATAAAATGGTTTTTTTGTGCAATATCTAGAAAGGATAAAATTTTCAATCTAGATAAAACAAAATC
>JBHPBZ010000012.1:0-14181 GCA_042576165.1 Candidatus Babelota bacterium
AAAATCCAAGCATTTTATCATTATGTCGATAAATTTCTAAATTCAGTTGAAAATCTTGATAAAAAAATTAATAGTTTTTCTGTTGGCATATCATTAAAAGAAGATCTCGAAAATAAAAAACCATCTTTTAAGCAAACAGTTACTGATATTAAAGTTGAATTAAAAAATATAAAAAGTAAAAAACTTTATATGAAATTTTTCTTTCTTCCTACTTATAACAATAGTCGTAAAAAAATAGTAGATTCATTAAAAGGCCTTCAAATAATAAATAAACAAATAGAAGAATTTCAATCTGACGAAGAAGAACAAGAAGAAAATATTAAGTATTTAAAAAAATTAGCGGCAAAAAAAGATATCCAAAATAAAAGTCCTCTCCAAAAAGAAATTAAAAATAAAATACAAAATATTTTAGAAAAAAATCTTTTTCCAATTGCACAAGATTTAAAAAAAATAACAGCAAGCACAAGTGTTAAAGCTCGAATTGAAAAAAAACGTAAAAAAAAAGAAGAACAAGAACGTCAATCTGCCCAAAAAGCTCGCCAATCTCGCGGTAGACGACGTTCATATCAACCTTCCTCATCTTCATACGGCGAAAGTCCTTGGTCAGATTCCTCAAGAAGTTCTGAGTATGGTTCTAGAGATAGCTGGAGTCCTTCTAGTCGAAAAGGTTATTCTACTAGAGACTCTCGTCCTTCTAGATTTTCAAAAGCTCCCCAAGACTCGTACAAGCAATTATCCTCTACTGATAAGTCATCTAAGGATGATAAAAATAAAGATTCAATAATAACTACAGGTAAAACTCCTAAAGAGTATAAAAAAGTATTAAGTCTTACAAACACAGCAGTTAAAATATTAGAAAAAATTAAAAAATTATATAAACAAGATGATCAAAGTAGTTATGATCAAACTATTAACTCAAAGCTTTTAAGCAAACTAGAAAAAAATCTTACCCAAATTAATGAAAACAAAGACCAATTATCTGAAACTCAAAAAACAAATTTAGAAAAAAATAAAAACTATAAAGGTACAACTTTGCAAAACCTATTGAGTCAATTTGTTCCCGCAGGAGTAAGGCTTGCAAAATATCCATCAAATGCAATTGAACAAGAAAGTACTATAAAAATTTTAACCTATGCCCCAACAGAAAAAGTTCCTACTGAAACCAAAAAATATGAACAAACCATAATCGATGCTTTAAAAAATAAACACGATGAAATCAGACAGTATTTTGGACCAACTAAAAATATTGAAACTATTTCTAAAAATTTAAAAATCTTACTTTCCAAGCCACAAAGCAATCCCGTTAAAATTGACAAAATAAAAAATGATTTTTCAATCTCATATCAATTAGTAAAAAACAATTGGAGTAAATTTTCACAAACATATGAAAACTTAATGGAAATCAAAGAAAGAATTTTAAATAATACAGCTAATTCCATTAATACTGTTAATGGTTTAAATACAGAAATTGACAACATTGCTAATCTTCCCCAAAAAGCTGTTTTAAAACAAAAAGCTATTGCTAATGCAAATCCACCTATAAATAATACAGAAAATTTTAATCAAAATGCTGGAAATAAAATAAGATCCAACATTGAAAAAATCATTAAAAATCTTATGAATCGAGAAGTTATCATTTCAGAGATTGGAAATATATTAAAAAAATAAATATCGACCGGACTTTAGTCCGGTGTATTTAATAGGGAAATTTATTGATTTTTAACATATTCCTTAATAGCGCTCTCTGCAACTCGACCAATTGTCTCTGCAAATTGCATAAAGGCCGCTCATCCCGAGTGATTTGCCCTGCAAATTGTATCGAGGGATAGATCTACTCAGAACTTCCGGGAAATGCTTAAGTCCTGTCATCTACACTTAATGGAGGCAAAGTTGATGAAGAAATCACCTGCCTTGCAGTACCGTAAACCGGTTGCCATTTACTTTCTATTCCTTGCCCCAATGCCGAACCAATTTTAATGTTTTTTATCGTATATAAGCTCTCCCAACTTCCAATGCCAACGTATTTAATATTTTTAAAAGGTTGCGTATCCTCCCATTCAAGAATAGTATTTTTCGGAATAAAATCATCGTGACCTAAAATAAGTTTTGCTATCATATTGTCTTTTTTATTTTTATAAGTTCTAATACTAAACCAAAACTTTTTATATTTACCAAGTTCTAATACTGCTTTAGGATTTTTAACACCAGAAATAATTGCATCTGGAATATCATATCCTTTATTTTCTAATCTAAAAATTGATGCTGTATTATTTTTTGTTCCAATAATAAGTTCATACATTGGAACAACATTTTTAAGATCTCTTATTTTTCCAATCTGAGAGCTAAATGCAACAAATACATCTTTTTCCCCATTTATCTCAAACATTATTGAACCATTTCCAACCTCTGGCAATTCTTGTTCAAACCATAAATACTCACCCAGTAATTCTTCAATTTCTATGATATTTTTATTTTTAAATAATGATTTTGCAATCTGATTTATTCCATTAAAAATATATTTTCTTTTTGATTCATCACCTTTTAATGTAAATAAAAAACGATTATTATGAGCTTTGAGTAATGTTTTAATTAAATTGTTATAAAATTCTGGAGAATGATTTTTATAAATTTTTATCAAATTTCTTATATCATTATAAATGTGATCTTTTAAAACATTATCTACGTTTCTAGGACTAATTATTAATAAGAAAATTTCTCTATAAGAATCAATAATATATTTAAACTGTTCCTCTATTGCAGGATTAGCTTGTCTTATATTTGTCATTAATTGCCCAATTCGCGAACTATTTGCAACAATTTCTGGGTCGGTATAAGTAGTCGGAGATCTACGAATATATTCTTCTGTTCTAACCCCAGCAGTTTCACCACCTAAAATACCTTCTGCTACTATTTGTGAAATTTCCCCCAATGATCCACCAACTGCACCAATAATTTGAGCTCTGGGATCTGGAATTGACCCCGCGGCTCCAGAAACTGAAGATAACATAGCACCCCCAACCTTTAATCCTTGTCTTATTTTACTTTCAGAAGGCATCCATTCTAAAACAGGAATTGGCGAACCAAGAGTCTCTATTATAATCGAAAATGGATAAGCCTGGGTTCCTCTCAGTTCTGTTTTAGCAATTGGTTTTAATTTACCAACTTCATCTTTTAACATTATCTGCTTACTATCTCTATGAAAAATTGAATATTTAAATGGAGTTAAAAAAATAAGATCTTGCTTACTTTCTAAAAATGTTTGATATTTTTGTTGATATTCTTCCAACAAGTTGTGAGGATTACCAAGTTCAACAGGAGGTGCAAAAACAAAATCCTTACAAACTAAGGGTTTTGTTCCATTACTAATTCCAACAGTATTCAATCCAGTTAATCCATTCATGTCTTTATAGGCCAACAAAAGACCTTGTCCTAATTCACCTTTACCTATAAGTATTATTCCATTGTTTATACTACACCAAAACTTATTTTTTCCGGGCAAAATTACATTTGGCGTTGATACATATGTAAGTTGTTCAGCATTATGCTTTCTTCTCAAAATAATTTTTGAATTATTTTGAGCTCCAATAATAATTTCATACATCGGGTCATTAAGATTTACTCCATTTTCCGTCTTATCTACAAATCCAACATAAATATTTTCAACACCTTCTGCTTCAAAACTAAAAGAGCCTCTTCCTGAAACCCTAAAAGAATAAGGGAGCCAAATATAACTTCCTTTAAGGCTGCCCAAAATATCTAATTCGCCATTAATTTCTAGCTCCTCTTTTACTCCTATAACAAATTCTTTTTTATCATTAACAACTTGGGTTACTTGTGTTTTATTTTTATCCAAATAAGTAATTTTAAGTTGTTTATTTTTTCCTCTTTCCGGATCTCCAAAAAGTTCTATCTTATTTCCTTGACCTGCAGGAATTATAAGCTTAAAACCACTTACTAAGCCTTGAACAATATTCGTTACATCATAAATCTTATTGCTTGTTCCATAAGTTGCCTCTAAAATTTTTATTTTAGGTTTAGATATAATTTCTAGCTCAAAATCTGTACCTTTTGTATAACCTTGAACAAGTCCATTTTTATTTACAAATGTTCCGTTATAATTTAAAATTCCTGAATTAAATAAACTCTGAATAAAATAATTATTACCAATTCTACGAATTAAAAATTTTTGAGAAATATTATTAATATTTTTCTGCGTTGTAAGTGGATTTGCAATCTGTTTTGCTGTTAAAAATTCATTATTTGAAATAGATTGCAACATTACTGATCCAGCATCACAAAAAATTCTAAATTGTGAATTAAAATCTTTATTAGAAACATTATTTGAACCAACAAAAACAAGTTTTTCTTTTTTTTGAATTACAACTCCTTGTTTTTCTATTTCCCATTTTTCGTCATCACCAATATATCGCTTAAAATCAATGCTACTTGGATTGTAACAACTAAGATATGATTTATTTATAGCCTGAAAAGCGACCTGATCATCTTTTAACACCTCACCCCTATTTAAGGTATTTAAAGGATCAATAATCACAAAAGAATTTGCTGAATTTAAAGCTGAAAATGCCGGCAAAGCTTTATTTTCTCCAGCAATATTTCCTAAATATTGTCCGTAAGTAGATTGTAAAACTACAATATCTCCATATTTTACAGGAACACCACTTTTTAGATTTGCGTATCTTTTAATAATCCACTGCTGCTTCTTACTAGTTGCTTGTAATTGCTGAGCACCAATTGCATTTAAATATCTTTTATAAATAACTGCTTTTCCATCTTTTGCAATAACTTCTTTTGTATTTTTTAAAAATATAACATTTTGATAATTCAATTTTTCAGCTATTTTTTTACCAACCTTTTGTAATGATAAATATTTTTTTTGTGATGATCTTAAAACAATAATAGAACCCGTTGGTAAAAAGTTACTTCTAACTGGCGAACTATATGAGCTTATTTGCCATAAAGTATTTGTACTAACCTGCGTACTTAACTTTACTCTAGGACTCTGTAAACCAAAAAATAAAAATCTTTTATTTTGATGTTCAATCAGATTAATTTTATCATTTCTCTTCCAAAGTACATTTTGAGATTGCCCTTGAATATTTACTATCCAGTTATCGCCAATATCACCACCTAAAACAACTCCCGCAGCTTTTTTAAAATTAAGATTTTTCCTAGTTACTAAATTTTCTAAACGAATTATAGAGTTATTTACAATTGCCTCCCCAAACTTAAAAGAATCTGGAGTACCATAAGGACCCTTTATTATCCACCAATCACTTTTTTCCCCACAAATTATTGTTTGTGATAAAACCTGCAACCCCTTACCCGTTAAAACATTTTTGATTTTTACAATTTCACCATATCGTATAAAATTATCTTTTACTTCGGGTTTTATTACATCTGTTGGTTGCAATTTCTTAGACTTGATTTCTTTATACAAACCTTTAGGAGGAAAAGTAATAACAGATGGCAATAACATAATATTTGTATATCGAATTTCTTTATCATTATTTCCCAATGCAACCTTATTGATATAAGGATTTGGATTTGGGTCCCTCCATGAAAGAAAAATATTATCTCCAGGCCAACCTTTCCCTACCAAAATTAAACCATTCTTAAAACAAACCCAAAAAGGAATATATGCCGCAGCTTCTTGTCCTTTAACAATACTAATCATGGCATCTGGATTTTTTTCCCTAGTAATGTGTGCCATTTCAACACCATTTTTTAAAATTGAAGAACGAGTATTGTTATTTCCTCCAATTACAACTGTGTAAATAGGTTTTGTAGAAAAAGCATCATTTAATGCAATTCTAAGATCAGATTCCCCTTTAGCCTGAAAAACAATTGTTGTTTGAGCTCGTTGATATTCTTCATCCAACCATGCCCAACCTTGTCCCAAAAGAGGAGGTAAGTAAATAACTTGACCAGACAAAAAAGGGGATATTTTTTTACCTATTCCAGAAATTGAAATTCCCGGCAATGATTTGGGAATTTCTCGAGGCAAAGAATTTTGAGAAAGAGTTGTTCTTGAATTCACAGGTACTTCTTCAACATAAAGCTCATATGGAGTATTATTTGTCACACTCATTAATTCTGCTTTTTGATGCTGAGAATAAATATTTTGTGAAGAAAGTAATATCTGCAAAAAAAGAATAAACCTTACCAAATTATTTATTTTTTTTACCAACACAAACAACTCCTTTTAGATTCAAAATATATCTTTTTTACGTTTATATAATAAACATCTTAAGTACTATTTTTCTATAATTTAGACAAAAATATTGAATTTAAGTAGCAACAAATATTATTAATAAACAAGTATCTATAATTCTTTCAAATTAAATTTAAGGAAATCATAATGAAAAAATTTAAAATCAAAAAAAATAAAATTTCATTAACTTTTTTGCTTATTAATATGTTTTTAAGTTTCAGTCGCGCGCAAATAAACAATATTGTTCAATTAAAAATCCTATCTGCAACTTATTCTATTCCTGATACAAACATAAGAAGTGGTATGAACGTAACTCTACGCAATTTTGTAAGTGACAAAAGCTTACAATGTTTTAATTACAAAAAAAAAGACGGAACATATGTAAATTGGGTTGCGTTTGAAAATATAATTGCAAGCACAAAAGAACAACAACTCAATCAATTAAAAATAAAAGATCGGCCCCAAAAATTTTCATCACTTTCTCATCTACAAATAAACAAAGCTAAACCTTTATCATCTGACTATATTTTTACTATTGAAAAAATTAATGGACAACCTGGTGAAATTATAAAATCAGGAGATAGTATAACATTAAAAAGCATGGCCGATTTTGCAAAACAAATACCATACATCGGTTTAAAAAAAGCTTTTATGAGTACTCCGGCACCCCTTCCATTTCCTATAAAAAGATTTTTTGTCCATCTTGATTCAAAAAAAAGCGATCCTACATGTCAATGGTTAATCGAGGGGAATATAGATGATGGAGGAGTTATATCTTTAAAATCAAAAGATCAAGAGAAATATTTAGTGGATCCCATCCCTCCAGAATCGCGGGCTGCTCTTATAAAGAGCATAAAATCTCGTACAAAATTTTATATTTTTACAATTTTACCCAAACAATTTGGTGAATTTAACATTGGGATTCCAATAAACCAAAAAATTACTACCAAACAAATAAAAGGAATTCCAATTAAGGATTTTTTAACTGGCGAAATTAAAAACAAACAAGGTCTTAATGACATTAATGACGGAATTAATATTGAAGGAGAAGATTTTAATAAAATATTTGGTGATCTAGAATTTAATGATCAACACTCAAAAACATTTAAACAATTATCTGTTACATATCAACTTGGAAATAATATTTATAAACAAAACTTCTTAGACCCCAATCCCAAAATACAAATACCAACACCTGAACAACTCGAAAATGCAAAAAAAGAACTTAATGTAACAATGCAAACACAAAAAGATCTATCTCAATCTCCATTAGGATTAAAAAAAATTCCAGGCACCTTAACAAAAGTTGCAACCAATACAGGTCTAACCTATGGAATAAACGTAGAACAAAAACTTTTATTCTGGAATGGAACATATTTTGAAGAAATAAATTCAAATAACTTAAAATTTAAAAACCTTGCAATTGGTGCTGATGGAATAATTTTGTTGATAGGAACAGATAACAAACTTTATCAAAAATCAGGAAATCAATTTATTCAAATAACACAAAACGATTTTACTGATATAAGCTTAGCCAATCAAAATAATATTTGGGCAATTTTATCAAATAATAAAACTTATAAAATAAACCTAAAAACCGGTTCTTTAATTCCCGTTGGAACAAAACTTTTTAGGCAAGTTTCTGTTGGCTCTGATGGAACAACTTTTGCAATTGACAATCAATCAAACTTATTTCGCTGGATGGGAGGAACAAATTACCAAAACAATGAAAACTGGATACCAATTCCTGGTCAAAAATTAAAACAAATAATTGTAGCGAATAAAAATGAAATATGGGGGATTGAAATAAATAACAGAAAAGTATTTAAACTAAAAAATAATTATTGGGCAGAAGTTGGACCTGCAAAAAATATTAGCTTTCTAGCAATCGGTGGTACTGGTGAAATATGGGCACTCGTCCCTCAAGTTCCACCTATTCTCGGGAAACTGTTTATTTATTGTAAAACAAAAAATACAATCTCATTTCAAACACCAATATCACTAAAATCTTTTACCAATAAATATTTAACCCTAAATGCAAATGATACAATCGAAGCAACAACTAACTGGCCCGATCAATGGATTTTTATAAATTACCAAAATCCTCAAATGCGTAGTTCTTTAAAATTTACAGACAAAGTAATTTTGAAAAATGTTTCAACAAATAATTACATCAAAATAGCAAAAAATCAAAGTGGAGATTTAAGCTTTGTAGCAATGCCAAAAACAGCCTCTATCTTTGAACTGATAAATCATGTAAATCCTCAAGATACTTCTGAGCTTCAAAAGGATATTGAAAATTCAGTCGATCTTAAAACTTCTGATGGTTTTCTTGCTATAAAAAAAACCGATGGATCACTTTTTTTAGACATAAAAAGTGGAATTAAAACCAAATGGAAAATTGAATGTCTTTAATAAAAAGATTTTTTGATAAAAGATCCATTTGATTTAAAAAAAGTATAAAAGAAGGCTTTCAAATAATTATAAAAAAATAACTTTAATTATATATTGAAAAATATATCAATAACATATAGATTATTACAAAATGAGTTTACATACTGAGTTTTTACAAAAGATCATTCTAATCTTTTATCAAGGAGAAGAAAAATGAAAGCAAAAAAACTTGCAATTTTCTTTACTCTCTGTTTTTTCTTAAATAGTGTGCTTTTTAGCTTAAAAGCAATGGAATCCAAAACTGAAAAAACTCAACAAAATCCAACAACCATCGATAATTTAAATCTTTGTCTAAAAAACCATCTATATGGCCGTCTAAAAGAAATATTATACAAACAATTGGAAAAAGATAAATCAGGAAAGCTATTAAATTGGGTAAAAGATAATGCAAAAAATAATGCATTACCCTTTTTTTGGTATATGATTTCAAGAAATTTTTACTACAAAATAATAACTCGTCAGTGTGCTAATTCTACTTCAGATATTGATAACTTTTTTAGAGCAATGGTTATTTGCTTAATTAGAATTTATCAGGATATTGTTTGTTTTAAAAACATAGACTCGTCTTTAGATTTTAATGATAAATATGAAATATTTAGAAATAAATTTATTTACTGGAGAAATAAAAACTTCAAAAAACAAACTTCATATAAATCATATAATGTTATATTAGGACAAGTTAAAGCATTTTTCTATCGTACAACAAAAAATAAGAAGACAAAATTTAAATATAATTTGTCTTCTCCTGTTTGGGTAACAACTCCTAAAACTTCAAAAATATCATGGTCAATTGACTATGATAAGGTAAATCCTGAAATAAAAATTATTGGTAGTGAAGAATACAATATTAAAAAATTCAAACAAAATCGTAGAACGGCTTTCGATAAAATATTTAAAATTATGAATGAAATTTCAAAATCAGAAAAAAGCGAACTTGAAAAATGGAACGAATTATTTAATATTGATATAACAAAAATATAATCCTATTTAGTTAGTAGGTTTTGGTTGCAAAACCTACTAACTATTTTTTATAAGCCAATGTAAATTATGAAAATTTTATCAAAAATTATTTTTGTTTTTTTAGTACCAATGGTTCTTAACACATTTAATTTATATTCAATAGAGATAAACTATAAATTACATGGCGAAAAAATTGGTACTTTGTTTAAAAAAAATTTGAAATTAACTAAAAATCAGAACGAAGCTAAATCATTTATTTACTCACTTATAATTCCATTTTGGAGTGGATGGATTAAACAATTTGATTTCGCAATACAACAATGTTTAAAAGATAATAATTGCTCAAAAGCTTTAATAATTTTGAATACATTTTTAAAACCAAATCCCAACAAAATAATTTTTGTTTTTGATGAGAACATCAAATGCCCAATATCCCTTTTTATCCAATCTGTTAACAGTATTACTCAAAACCAATTAAAATCTACTAATTATCCGGCAAAAGAGCAGCTTTTGCTCCGCCTTTTTATAGCTAAAAAACTATCACAAAATATAAAATCTTTTTTAAAAAATTCAAATTAATTGCAAAAACAGATTTCCAGGATTAACATAATTAAAATTTTGTAAAATTTTAATTATGTTAATCCTGGAAAAGGCAAAAGAATATGATCAAAAAAATAAATTTTGTTTTATTCGTAATTCTTTTTTTCAATTTTCAACTCAAGGCAATGGAAAAAGAAAAATCTCCTGAAAAAATCCACGAATCTAATAATGAAGAAAGTTACTCAAAAGAAGAAAAAATAATTGATCAAAACATAATAAATCAATTGGATAACTATTTAAAAAACGAAGAATTAGATAAAATTCATGATTTAATAAAAAAAGCTATTAAAACTCCACTGAATCTACCTTTAGTAGGAGATTGGATACTAAATAAGGCTAATCAAGGTCATATTTTTTTTCTTTATTTATATTTAGAAAATACACTTAAGCTATTGAAGAATAAACAAAATATATTTTACTCTACAAAAAAGATTTCTCTCTATTTTAAAAATTGTTTAATTTTACTTATTCGCGTATTTCAGGATATTTATATTCTGCAATCACTAAATCAAAACATAAGTTACAAAAAATATGAGTTTTTTAGGCATAAAATTAATGCTTCCCTAGATCAACTAAAAAATTTTGAACCCAATTTTGACAAAAAGTTATTAGATAATATTTCAGATTTTTTTGATAATAAGAAAAAAAACTTTCCGTCTCCGGCAACAACAACCACATATTATAAATCGTGGTGGCAATGGCTTACTTTTAAGAAAAATTATAATATTTATGGATATATGCCAGACGAAAGTATAAAAAAAATATTCCAAAATTCAGATGAAAATCTAAATAAAATACTACAAAAAGATTACAAAAAGACTTTTGACGTTTTTATGATTTTGCTAAACACTATAAAAGATAATTATAAAAATAACTCTGAACGATGGGAATACGTAAAAAATATTAGTTTTTATAAATTACGAGAACAACTAGATGCTTTATATCCAAAAACAAGCTACCACCGACCTTGTCGGTGGTAGCTTACGACTAATATTTTTTATCTAAATAGCTGGTTCAAATTCTCCTGCTAGATTTTCACTTACAATTTGATTATTTGTGTCAACCCAACCCAAATATAATTCTGGATCATAAAAATCTTTCTCTTGCCAAACACCCGTTCCATCGTAATTTGTTAAACCATAAAATTTAGTATCTGGCATCGAAATATTACCTGTATCAGGATCAAAATCAACAACTGCAAAATGATAACCTCCAACTCCAAATAATTTAAATTCTCTGTCCCTCCAGAAGGCGGTATAAGAATAAATATGTCCAGTAAATATCCCCTTTACATTGTAAGGAACAATCATATCGTAAAAATCGTTTCTAAAATAATCAAACTTACTACGTATTAAAGGATAGTGGAAATAAAAGAATACGGGAGCATCTGTTCCAATACCTTCTAGATAATTTCGTACCCATGGCATTATATCTTCATCTGGATATTTACCACCGCATATAAAATGGCAGTTACCTTTGGTAAATGTATATGCAACATCTCTGTCTGTAGATTTGTGATTTAAATCCTCGTGATGCCATCTTATCATATCTGCAACAGTTATTGGTTGATCTTTATCTTGATACATATCATGATTACCCATACACAAATAAACTTCTATATTTTTATTTAAAAGTCTATTAATCCAATAAGTAGAAAATTTCCCCCACTGTCCATAACCATCAATTTCCAATGTTTCTTCTCCAAATCCGCCCAACGTTTCTATTCTAGAATTTATAAAACCACTATCAGTTAAATCTCCCGGAAGAATAGCAAAATTAATATCTGAATACTGCTCCTTTAGTCCTTGCATATATTGGGCATAACCCGGTTTAAAACTACCTCCTCTCCCGGCATGCGAATCACCCATAGCAATAAATTTTTCTGCATCTAACTGTGGAAACAAGAATATAAAAAGTAATCCCCAAATACATTGTTTTTTATTTTCAAAAAACATACTCCAACTCCTTATATAAAAAATATTTATTGTGGAAAAATCTATTCTATTCCATAGAGATCTGGATCATAAAACCCTTTTTCAATAAAAACATCACTTGTATTATTAAGAGCACCATAAAATTTTGTTTCGTCTAAATCAATAACACCTGTTGAAAGATCACAATCAACAACAGAAAAATACTTTCCGCCACAACTCAAAATAGGAATTCCGTTCCACAAATAAGTAAATGATTTAACATGTCCCGTAAAAATTCCTCCTACGTTATAATTCTTAATTTTATTATAAAAAGCATCTCTAAAATCCTCCGGTCCTCTTTTTCCACATACCGGATAATGAAAAAAGAAAAACACAGGACTGGTTTTTACTGTATCTTCTAAATATGATTTTAGCCAACCACGAATTACACCATCCGGATATACACCGCAAGATATAAAATAAGTATTTACTTTTTTAAAAGCATAAGCAAAATCATAATGGGTAAATTGATGATCAGGATAAGAAGTAGAATAATGATACTTCAACATATCCGCAACACTAATTGGTTGAAGCATGTTGTTCTCACTTTCCAGGCGATAATATTGATCATGATTTCCCTGGCTCATTTTAACTTCGATCCCTGCAGCCTCTAATGGAGCTCTCCAAAGACTATTTAATATACCCCATTGACTATGATCTGTAATTACAGTCTGCTCCTCTTTCCATGTACCACTAGTTGAGCTAATTATTTTGTTAGAATCAGTCAAATCTCCAGATATCAAAATCATGTCTATTTCAGGATATGCAATTTTCAGATCTAAAATCTTATCACAATAATATGTCTTATAATTTGTTTTCCCCGAATGCAGATCACCAATAGCAACAAATTTATCTGCATCTAATTGTGGAAAAAAAAATATAAAAAGCAATCCCCAAATACATTGTTTTTTATTTTCAAAAAACATACTACAACTCCTTATATAAAAAATATTTAGTATGGAGCATTCTCGAACTGTCCATATAAATCGGGATCAAAAAACCCTTTTTCAACAAAATCAGTACCTTCACCAGTATAAGTCCCATAAAATTTTGTTTTTTCTAAATCAATAACACCTGTTGATAAATCACAATCAACAATAGTAAAAAACATTCCTCCACAACTAAAAATAGGAATGTTATCATTCCACAGCCAAGTAAATGATTGAAAATGCCCATGAAGAATTCCTCTTATGTTATAATCCTTAATAGTGTTATAAAAATCATATCTCCACCACTTATTACCCTTTTTTCCACATACTGCATAATGTAAAAATATAATAGCTGGGCTGGTTTTAACAACATCTCTTAAATATGATTCTAGCCAAGTAAGAATTTGATTATCCGGTTGCATACCGCAACATATAAAATAAGTATTTACTTTTTTAAAAGCATAGGCATAATCACTTTCAGTAAATACATGATCAAAATCAAAATAATGATACTTCAACATATCAACCACTCTAATTGCTTCAGGTATGTTGTAGTTGTTTTCCATATAATTATAACCATCATGATTTCCCATTGCCAGGAAAGATTCAATCCCTACAGCTTCTAATGGAGAAATCCAACTATCATATAATATTCGCCATTGACTATGATTTGTAATCACAACCTGCTCCTCTCCCCAAGTCCCACTAGTTGAGCTGATTATTCTGTTATAACTAGTCAAATCTCCAGGAAACAAAATCATATCTATTTCAGGATATTCAATTTTCTTTTCTAACATAAAATCACAATAAAATGGCTTCCTACCGTCCCCTGCATGCGGATCACCCATAGCAATAAATTTATATGCATCTAGCTGTGGAATCAAAAACATTGATATCAAAAATATTTTTATATAATTTATCTTTTTTCTAAACATTACTATGCTCCACTAAAAGTCTCAAAATCTAAATATTACCTTTTTACCATACAAAAATATATTTTAAATAAAAATGCTGGTAGTTGTTTGTACTACCA
>JBHPBZ010000013.1:0-13897 GCA_042576165.1 Candidatus Babelota bacterium
GTATCAAAATGTTAAATATACCCATTTCGGGCATAAAAAAGATTGAAGCAATAGCCCAAAGTAGTCCTGAATATATCTCTTTATCTCAAGGAGCGCTTAGAATAGGAGGAATACCACACAAAATCAAACAATACGTACAAGAAGTAATGCAAACCGATAAATCAGATTATTATCAAAGTGCATGGGGAATAATGGAACTACGAAAAAAACTTTCTCTAGTTTTATCAGCACAAAACAAAGAACAAATAAGTGTTGATCAGATCATTGTAACTCATGGTTGCATTGGAGCTCTTGCAAACTTATTTTTTACTATCTTAGATAAAAATGACGAAATAATAATTCCAGAACCAACTTACCCCGCATATGAAAAACTAACACAGCTAGTAAAAGCAAAACCTGTTTTTGTTTCTTGCAAAAATAAATCATTTGATAAAAAAATCAGACAAACTCATAATTGGGAATTAAATATTGAAAAAATAAAAAAAGCTACAACAAAAAAAACAAAAATTATTATCTTTTCTAACCCATGGAATCCTACAGGTATTATTGTCCCTGAAAAAACAATTTTAGAATTAAAAAATTGGTGTGAATACAATAAAATATATTTAGTAATTGATGAGGCATACAAAGATTATGCCTTTGATAAAAATTACAAATCTTATGCTAGCCTTGTCTCAAAATCTAAATATGTAATAACAACTGCATCTTTTTCAAAAAATATGGCTATGAGTGGGTGGAGAATTGGATACATGATAGTACCCAAAAAGCTTTGTCAAAACTTGGGAACAACACAAGATGCACTTTTAAATTGTCCAAATGTTCCGGCACAATATGCATATGAAAATTGGGGTTTTACAAAAGAACAAAATCCAGTGATTGAAGAACACACTTATACTTTTAACTTAAAACATTGGATCTTTATGGAATATAAGGCAAAAAAATCTTCTATTTTGCAAAAAACAATAACGCAATTTATTGACTTACCTAATACAAAATAATTAAACAAAAAATTCAGGAAATTCTGTAATAAAAACAGTACTTCCTGCACAATAAAATATTTTTTAAAAATCGATAAGATTAAAAATCTTATCGATTTTTATTGTTCCAATAAGGCTTCAATAGGATTAAGTTTTGAAGCTTTGTAAGCTGGATAAAAACCAAAAAAAATGCCAATTAATACTGTAACTAAAAATGAAACAAGAATTGGCAAAAATTCTATAATCGACGCTAAACTAGTAAAATACGAAAGAATCAAAGATACCGCAATTCCAATAAAAATCCCACAAATTCCACCAAATGAACAAAGAGCCATTGCTTCAACTAAGAACTGTGTTCTTATAATATTAGATGTTGCACCAAGCGCCATTTTTATACCAATCTCTTTTGTTCTTTCCTTAACTGCAACAAGCATAATATTCATAACACCTATACCACCAACAAATAATGCTATTGATGCAGCAATTAGAGCAAAAAGCGCAATAACCCTTGCTCCACCTTCGGCAGCTTGTGCCATCATCTGAACATCATCAATCATAAAATCATCTGGCTCGTCTTTTTCCAAATTATGTAGAGATCTCATGATTTTACCTACTTGTCTATTTATTTCCATATTATCATTTCGCTTATATGGAACAAAGCAAATTCTATAAATCTTATTGAGATTTAATACCGAAAAAGGAACATAAACCTTTAATCTTCCAATATCCCATTTTTTTTCCATTTTGGGAGGAGATAACACTCCAACAACAGTAAAAGGAACTTCATTTATACGAATTATTTTACCAATTGGATTTGTCCATTTAAATATCGCCTCCGCAGTCTTTGGTTCCAGAACTACAATCTTTTCTTTTCTATTAATATCCTCTTTACTAAAAAAAACCCCTTGCTGTATATCTCTTTCTAATATTCCCAACATATCTTTTCCAACACCAGATATATCTACAGCCATTTTTTTACCTTGATACTCTATTTTAGGATTATCAGCATAAATAACAGGAGAAATATATTGAATTTTGTTGCATTGTTGTTTAATAATTTCAACATGCTGCAACGTTAAAGGTTTTGAAGGCTTTGGACTTTGTATTCTAAAATTCCCACGCATTAGCCTTAACTGTTTTGATCCATAAGCAAGCATCTGCTCTCGAGCTTTTTTTTGAGCTCCACTTCCAATTGCAGTAATTGTAATAATTCCGCCGGTTCCTATAATTATCCCAAGAAGAGTTAATATCGATCTACCCTTATGATGAAATAAAGCTCTAAATGCAACCCTTAATAAGAAAACAAATGTCATTACAACCCACCTCCAAAGAATTTTTTATACAATTCTTTCATCTCATCGGTTGATTCTATATCACTTATGATTTTATCTTTTTCATTTATTCCAGAAATAATCTGAAAATATCCATAATCGGTCAATCCAATTTCTACAGTTTTTTGTACAAATACTTTATCTTTTACAACCCACACAAATTTAATAGGAGGCGTTTCTTGTTTGGATAATTTCTTTTTTTCTTTAGGATCTAAAGGCTTAAATTCATACTTAAGTTTTTTGGCAATAACTTCAACCGCTTTATCATTTACCTGAAAAATAAATCCTGGTAATGCTAAAACATTTTTAACTTTGGCTGTTGTAATTTTTGCATGAACAGTCATTCCGGGTTTCAAAAGTTTTTTTTCATTATTTACTTTTACAACTGTTTTATAAGAAACCGTCCCAGATTGAGTTAAAATTGATGAGTTTGCAACTGTTTTAATTTCTCCTTTCCAAACCTTGTAAGGATATGTATCAACTTTAATTTTTACTTTTTGTCCAACATGAATATCTCCAATCCTATTCTCCTCTATTTTTAATTTTGCCCTCATAATATTGAGGTTTTGTACTATTTCAAAAAGAACTGATGGTGGTGATGCTATTGTTGCAACGGCCTGCCCAAGTTCAATAGGTATTGATAAAATTACGCCATCCGCAGTGGCTTTAACTTTTGTATTTTCATACACAAAAGTTTCTTTATCAAGGTTTGCTTGTGCAAGTTTTACATCTGATTTTGCATTAAGATATTCTTTTGTAAAACCTTGAAAAGCATCCTTTGAAATTTGACCTGTATCATAAAGAGCTTTTTGCCGTTGATAATTAGCATTAAAATAATCAAACGTTGCTTTTGCCTTTTGCAAAACAGCTTCTTTTTCTCGAACAAGAGTATTTCCACCAACTCCATTATCAAGCTCGGCTAAAACATCTCCTTTTTTTACACTTTGACCTTCTTTTACAAAAATGCTTTTTACTGTGCCTTGTATTAATGGTCCAATTTTTGAATATCCTATAGCCTCAAGATACCCTTCCGCATTAACAATTTTGTAAATATCACGCTTTTCTGCTGTTTGAGTTTTAAAAGGTAAAACTTCTTTTTTTATAAAAAACTTTTTATATAAAAACCATGATAAAATTATGGTCACAGAAATTACAAAAAATATTGTTAGCAACTTTTTAATATTCATAAATAAAAACTCCAAACCAGTTTGTTTTTTAACATGCAAGCTTTAATGCTATCTCAAAAAAAGATTCTAACGCTTTTCTTTTTTGTTTTTTATAATCAAAAGATTTTTTCCATGCATATTTTGCATACGAATCAGTTATTGTCAACATTGCAACGGCATCAATATTGTTAAACTTTGCAACACTAAACACTGCCGCAGTTTCCATTTCTACCCCAAACACACCCTCTTTTTGATAACATTCAACTTCCTTTTTTGTTGTCCTATTAAACAAAATAAAATACCTAATAAAAAAGATACTCCTCAAAAAACTTTTTTCAACCACTCTTTATGCTTTTGCATAAATTAACTCTCCCTCATTAATGAATTACAACACCAAAGTTGGTATATTCAATAATATTAAGATTGTTTTTGTTGAAAAACAAAAAACCAACTTTAATTTAGTATACTTCTTGCATTATCCAGAATGCTTCCTGCAAAGCCTTGGCTTTTTAAAATATCAAAAGCAACATATTGATTAGAAATACCTTTTTCTAGTTTATACGGATATTTAATTGAATTATCTGATAAATAATCCACAGAGACTTTGTAGTTATCAAAAGTATTTGTCTCTTTTTCAAGCAGAGTAAGTTCTGAAAAATGTGTTGCAATTAAACAAATACTATTTTCAAAATTGCCCAAATACTGTGCAACACCATATGCTGCAGCCATACCTTCTCTAGGCGTTGTTCCATTAAAAATTTCATCAAAAACCTGAAAATGAAATTTCTCTTTTGATGATTGTTCTATTTTATTTATTAATTTTTGACAACGCAAAACTTCCGCCTTAAATAAAGACTGTCCCATGGCAGCATCATCTGTAATATTTAAATAGGTTGAGATTGAATTAAAAGGAGTTAAAATCATTTTTTTTGCAGGAACAATTCCAAAAGTATGCGCCATTAAAACCGAAAGGACAATCGATTTTAATGCAATAGATTTCCCTCCAGCATTTGGTCCAGTAAGAATTACATTTTGACAATTACCATCTTTTCCCAAAACAATAGAATTTGTAACAATATTTTCTTTATCAATCAACGGATGCCAAAAATTTTTTATTTCTATAAATGGTTTATTCGATTGTGCAAACTCAACAAAAGAAAACTTAATATCCTGACCTTCAAATTCCTTGTAAAGCTTTGCCAATCCAAGATAAGCATCAACTCGTGCAAATCCTGCAATCATTTTTAATAATTTTTCTTTCACTTTATGCATTAAAGAATACAACTTAACAGCCTTACCTTTATGCATAAAGAAGAAAGTTGGCTCTTGTTTAAATGTTCCCGATTCACAAAGTTCAAAAAAATCTTTAAGTTCATCGGAATCTACAAGTTCTTCTTCAAAAAAAGATATAAAATCTTCAAATTCTTCAAAGTTATATAATGTAGAATCCATTTTTATTATCTGGTAAACATCCTTACATGAATTCATAAATTTAGCCAACTGAATACTAAAAGTATGAATTGTTTTATCAAGCAAAAAATTATCTCTAAACCAAGTTGTACAATCCTTAATTTTTAATCCGCAGTAAGTTCCACCTGCCAATAAAATTAAAGTATGTATCCAACGATTATCAATTCTACACAACCATCTTAAAATTGGCCCTGTACTTCCCCAATACTCCTTTTCATCACCCATTCCCAAAAAACTTTTAATTTTATCTGGAACTATCGATTTATTTGTTGCAGATAATGTTGCAAACGAAAGCAATGCAGCTGTTGCAAAAACAGTACCATAAACAGAATTTGCTCTCTCAATATGACCAATAATATTTCGCAATAACAAAATAGTATCACTGTTATTTAATTTTTTTAATCCTGTAACTGAAAACATACCATGTTGTTTTACAATGCGAAGTAAATAATCATGTTGCCAAAACAAACTAAGTAAAATATTTTCAGGTTTTTCAATATTTAAAAAAATATGATTCATATCATCAAAAAGTTTTTTGTTGTTTAAAATATTTTTTAAAACTTCCTGTCTTTTTATTAGTTTTTCAACCTCATAAATTGGAGTTGAAAGTAAATGATAAAAACTAACTGTTCCTATTTCAGTATTTGTTCTATTCAAAGAATTTGCTACATACTTTTTTTTATCTGACTTCCCACAAAAAAGATCTAAATCTTTCCAGATCGTTATCTCATTTAAATCAATATATTTATTATGCCCTTCTATTTTTTCAATAATTTTAAAAAAATTAAAAGACAAGTCTCTTTTATCCACTGGCCTAGGATTTAAACGATGTTTTAATAAAAGCCTTAAATATTCTTCCATCGAATCTGCACTCCAAGAAAAATATTCTTTTTTAAAAGAATTTAAATTTATATCACATAGTTCGTCAAAAAACGTTGGCAAAGTTTCTTCTTTTTTTTCACTGACCTGTTTAGAATCTTGTGTTACCGATTCAGCTAAAACTAACAAGCTATTATTTAAAAAAGTAAAAAGTAAAAACAGAATTTTAATATATTTTTTCATAAGTATCCTCAAATAATCATGTATTGATCTGAATATATTGATCTGAATATATTGATCTGAATATAAAGAAGTCAAAGTTTATATGCTTACAAAAAAAGGTCAAAATTAAATATTAGCGAATCCCGCAGTCAACAACGAAATAAAGAAAATGCATTTAAAAATCTTTCTAAGATTATTTGCAAGGCATTGCATGTGCCAAAAAAACGTATTGCAACACGTACTCCAAAATGGGCAAAAGAACTTAGACTGCGCAAAAAAGCTCTCCGCAGCACTATCAAAAAAATGAGGCATAAAAAGGTCTCTGAAGATTAATTTTTTTTACATAAATTCAAATTGTTTTTCTACTTCCTACCAAGTTTCCATAATATGTAAAGTTGCACCAACGATTTTTTTTACAAAACTCTTGCATTTACCACTCTATATATGTTTTACTAATTTTAAGGTAGTGGAAGGTAGTATGAAGCGTCAGTAAGAAATTGCTGAATGTTGAAAACACCTCAAAAATGTGTGAGCATTGCGAGTATCATCCATTGCCTTTTTTTATTAATCTTTTTCAGATAATTCATAAAATTGCTAAATCTAAATCCAAATTTTTATTTTGCTTTTTTACTAAATATTTAAATTTAACACTTATACCTGCTCATTTGTATTCAGTAAAACCAAACTTCTTGTACATGGCTGAATTTGTAATCCAAATTCTTGTACCAACCAAAATACGTTTGATTTCTGGTGCTAATTTTAAAATTGAAAATTTCATTCTTCACAGTCGCTGATCAGCTTGCACAAAATCCAAAAAATGTTTATTGGGGGAAAATAAAATAAAAATTATTTAATAATTCTTAACGTCAAGTTATCCGGCAACCAACTTAAAATTCTACACAAAATAGAATAAAACCACGCAGGCTCTATCTGTGTTTTTCCTTTAAAAACTTCTTTTATAATATACTTTGCTTCTTCATCAGCTTGATGCGTATAAGGAAGTGGCTTTGTAGATTTAAGCATATCAGTATCAACTGGACCTGGCATAACCGTAACAAATTTTATTCCTTCATCATAATACTGCAATCTCAATGCAGAAAAGCATGAATTCAATGCAGCCTTACTGGAACTATATCCACTACTTCCAGGCATAGCAAATAAAGCAGTAACCGAAGAAATTGCAACAAAAGTTCCACCTCCATATTTTTTTACATCTTTAATCCATTCATCTATCCATGCAACAGCTCCAAAATAATTAGTATTAAATATTTTTTTGTGCTGTTTTATAAGAGGATTAAATTTAAACTCACTTTCACCAACTCCTGCATTCAAAAAAAACAATGTTGGTTTAAGTAGTTGTTTTTTTATTAATTCAGAAGTTTTGATAATTTGATTTAAATCACCAACATCACATTTATATGGAATAAACTTGTGTCCAAATTCTTGTTTAAGTTTTTTAAGTTTTTCTTGACGCCTAGCAATTCCAATAACCTTCCATCCCTTTTTTATCATTTTACGCGCAAGTTCACAGCCAATACCTGAAGACGCACCTGTAACTAAACAAGTTTTTGTTTTTTCATTAATTTTTTCTCTATCAAAAACAGTGGCAACAACTAAAACAATAAATATAAAGATTAACATTTTTTTCATATCTAATTAATTCTCAAAAGATTTAACATATCGTCAGTAAAATTTATTTTAACACCATTTATCAAAATAACTTATTAAATTAAAAAAGCACCAAAATTAATAATTTTGGTCAAAAAACTTATTTTTTTGTTATAATCCACAAAAGACTCACTTGCAATCGTGCATTCAAATTGCACATTTGCAAAACTCAACGTTTTAAATTAGGATAAGAATATGATAAAAAGAGAACTAACTTCAGAATTAAAAAACGTAGCCAAACAATTTCCTGTAGTTGCAGTTTTAGGACCTAGGCAATCAGGAAAAACAACTTTAACTCAATCTACTTTTAAAAAATACACTTATGTTTCCTTAGAAGAACTTGATAACAGACAAGATGCAATTACAGATCCACGACATTTTTTGGAATCACACAAAAATGCTCATGGAATAATATTAGATGAAATTCAAAATACTCCTGACTTACTATCTTATATCCAAACATACGTCGATAAAAATAAAAAACCAGGATATTTTATCCTTACAGGCTCGCATAATATTTTGTTAAATGAAGCAATTTCACAAACGTTAGCAGGAAGAGTCTCTATTCTAACCTTATTACCGTTATCCACGGGAGAATTAAATAAAGCAAAACTTCTTACAAAAAGCATAGAAAAAACACTCTTTACAGGTTGCTATCCTCGGATTTACGACGAAAAAATACAACCTAATAAATGGTATTCAAATTATATTCGAACATATATAGAACGAGATGTAAGGCTATTAAAAAATGTATCAAGTTTAAATCTTTTTCAAAAATTTATTAAATTATGCGCTGGAAGAATTGGGCAACTATTAAACTTAACTTCACTTGGAAACGATTGCGGAATTAGCACAAATACCGCAAAAAATTGGTTATCTATTTTAGAATGTAGTTATATTATTTTTCTTTTACGCCCACATCACAAAAATTTCAGCAAAAGACTGGTTAAATCTCCAAAACTTTATTTTTACGATACAGGCCTTGCCTGTTCACTATTAGAAATAGATGATCCAAAAGAATTAAATACTAGTTACCTTAGAGGAAACCTATTTGAATCATTCGTTTTATCAGAATTTATAAAAAATCGGTATAACAAAGACCTACGACCAAATTTATATTTTTGGCGAGATAACCAAGGGCATGAAGTTGATTGCATAATTGAAAAAGGTAATAATCTGACCCCTATCGAAATTAAGATTTCAAAAACAATAAATTCATCCTTTTTTGATGAACTAAAATATTGGAACGAAATTGCAAAATCTAAACCAGAAAATGCTTTTTTAATATATGGAGGAATTGAAAAACGAGTTCGGTCAGGAATTAAAGTTTTTGGTTGGCAATCATTAAATTCTGTTTTTTCAAAGATATAAAAAAAGAGCTCCAAAAAATTTCCTATAAAATATTTTGGAGCTCTTAAAATTAATTTTTAAAAGATATTTTTTACATTTGCTTCCATGCATCATAATATTCTTGCATTAAATCTTTAATGTTTTTTCCAATTTCAGGATAAGCTTCATCTTCTAAATTTGCCAAAGCAATTCGAATAGAAGACTTTGGTCCGGCAAAACCTTCTCCCGGCAAACAAATTGTAAACTTCTCTTTTGCCAACTTTAATAAAAACTCAATTGTTAAAACATTTTTTGTAAAATATTGTCCAAAATCGTCACCATATTTTTCTTTTGCCATTTTTCCAATATCAAGCAAAGTATAATAATAGGTGTGTTCCGGCCCTTTGGGGAATTTTATTTCTAAATTATCATAAAGATCTTTAATTCTTTTTAATAAAATTGATTGAATTGTTTTTTTATATTTTTTTTCAGTATCCAAAAGTTCAAATAACGAAAACAATGCCATAATACATTGCTGAGGACAAGAAAGTCCTCCAGTATGAGCAAGAGCAACATCACGGCTATCCATTTCTAATCGATCGATAAATTTTATTTTCTCAGGTATTGCAGCATCCATTTTGTAACGTTCATCTAATTCCTTGATATCTGATTGAGGCAAGTTAGCAATTAATTCATCAATAATATTATTTTCATGGAGCATTATCACACCAAGCCGCCATCCAGTAACACCAAAATATTTTGAATACGAATAAACACAAATTGTGTTTTTTGGAATAACACCAATAACTGAATTAAATTCATCAGTAAAAGTTGCATAAACTGTATCAGTTAAAGCAATTAAGTCTTTTCGTTTTTCTCTAACAATTTTTTCTATTTTTTCTAAACTCTCTTTTTTTATTGCTACAGATGGTGGATTCGATGGATTTACAAAAAATAATGCTTTAACCCTAGGATCTTCCAACTTTTTAATTTCTGAATCCGGCATTTGCCAACCCTGTTCTTCATTCCCTTCTACATAAATCTCAACCAACCGATAATCATTTAGTAATGGTATTTCTAAATAAGGAGAAAATATTGGAGTAATTATTGAAATATGATCGCCCTTTTTTAAAATTTTGTTTTCTCGTAGAGAATCAAAAATATAAACCATTGATGCAGTTGCACCTTCAGTTGCAAAAAGATTAAACTTACCAGTCTTTGACAGTTTTCCATTAAATAAAATAGTATTTAAGTACTCAAATACTATTTTTTCGATATTAGGAAAAATTCTAGGCGGCGTAGGATAAAAATCTCCCAATGCAGCATCTGCAAGCTCATGGATAAATTCATCCGGATTTAATTTCAACTCCTTTTTGCAATATTCAATTGCATTTTTTAAAAAACTTGCGGACTCTTTATCTTCAAGTTTATTTAAAAATTCATCCAATTTTTTTGCAATACCAATCTGTTTTATTTTTAATCCTAAATTTTTGAATTCAGTATTTTTTGCGGATAAATCGGTTGCAAAAATATTTAAATAGCTAAAAGCTTTTCTTGCCAATGTATTTAAAAAATTCGGATTTCCTCTACCAGCATTTAATACTTTTTTGTCTTGTTTTTCTGATTCTGTTTGAGCCATCTTAATAAGAACATTTTTAAATTCAAAAGGACTCATTGCTAGGTACTGCTTTATTTTTTCTTCCACACTCTCACCTTTTTTATTTTGAAATTTTCCAGTCAGGTTTTCTGATTTGATAAATAATAAATGGTATAGCTAAGATTACTATAATTCCAAAACTTAAAACTGTTTCATAAATCTTTACATCTCCAGCAGCAAGTTGAGCCGGAGGAAAAAATGCAACAATATATCCAAGTAATAATGTTAATAAGCCAATAAATGATACAAACCATATACCAAAATTTCCACCAGGTATTTTATACGATCTATAAACATGTGGAGCTTTATATCTTAATCTAACTCCTGCAAAAAACATCATTGAATACATTGTAAAGTAAATTAACATTGCGATTGCAACTGACATCCAAAACGCAATATTAATATTTGGTAATAAAAGAAAACTACCACCAATTAACGAAATCAAAATTGCTTGCAGGATGACTAATCTTTGTGGAACTCCATTTTTATTACTTTTCTGAAAATATGGAGGCAATTGACCATTTTTTGCACTAGCTAATAATCCTTTAACAGGCCCCATCAACCATGTATTTATTGCTCCAATTGCACCCAAAGTTACAAGTAAGCCAATGATTGGAACAAACCAAACCATATTAAATTTTGCAAAAAAGCTAGTAAATGCTTCCATGATTCCAGCAGATAAACTAATTTTTTTCTGTGGAACAACTGCTGCAATTGCAAGCGAACCAAAAATATTTATCAAAAGGCCAAAAAGTACAACACAAAATATTGCGATCGAATAATTTTTCTTTGGATTTTCAACTTCAGCAGCATGACTTGATGAAGCTTCAATTCCACAAAAAGCCCTCATAAAACCAACTAGCAAAACCAATGTTGTAACCTGTTTAAAATTTGGAATTATATTTTTAAAATTTAAAGACATATTTATTGCAGGAGCATTTCCCATTAAAAAGTAAATAACTCCCAGAATTATTAATAAAGCACCCGGAAACAAAACTCCTGCCAAAAAGCCCACCGTACTTATCATTGATGATGTTTTTTGTCCCTTTATAACAAAAAAAGTTATTCCCCATAAGACCGTTAATAATACCGTTAAAAGAAACAGTTTACTTTGCGCTAGATGCGGATAAAAAACAAATGCTAATGAACCTCCAACAAAATAAAGTTGTGAAATTATACCAACAATCATATAATTCCATTGCAACCAAATGCCAATAAATCCCCATCTATCTCCAAAAGCTTCTCTTAACCAAACATAAATTCCACCCTGTTCTGGCCAACCTGTTGCAAGTTCGGCAGAAACTAGTGCAATTGGAATAAAAAATCCAACAGCTGCGATTAATGCAAAGAAAATTAAATGCATTCCTGTTTCTGCCTCTGTTGGTAAATTTCTGACACTTACCGTAAATGCAGAAGAAATCATGATAAGTGTAAATAAACTTATCTTATAAGATTGTTTATCCATATAATTTTTTCCTTTTTTTAAAAAATGAAAAATAAAATTTCGTTTAATAAAAATTTTTTCAACTTGCTTTTAGTAAATTAAATGCTATATTATTTTTCAATAAAATTGTTTTTTATTCTATTTTTTACACACTTTTTTCAACTGTAAAATTGTTTTTTTTAAAGGATTATAAATGAAAAAGCACTTGATTAATTCGCTGTTTTTCTTATTGTTGGCAACAAATAACTTATATTGTTCTAATGTTAACTTTACAAATAACACTCCATTTTCGATCGAAATTGAATCAGACATTCCAGCATATCCAGATCCAAAGACGCATATTAATAAAAATACCAACAAAGAAATATCTTTAGGTATATTTTTTCTACGAGGAATAAAAGTTAGTGTATATATTGGTGATCAAATTATAGAAAGTATTCTAGAAGAAAATCTAAAACAAACACTTGGTTTTGGGAGCATAAATTATCATATTTTTGCCGAACTAGAAAATCTTGGACGTGATAAATTTACTGATGAATACATCTTTGAAGTAACTTTTTTTCTTGAAAGAAACCCTAAAGGTTTGTATTTTGGTGGAATAATTGATACCAGCAAAACAATTAAAGTCCGAACAAAAGATTTTGAACATTTTGTTTTGGTTAAAGAAATTAAACAAGAAATTTTAACCCAAACAAATTAAGTTTATTTATTAGGAATAAGTTTTTTTACAACAACATTCAAAATTTCATAATATTTTGGAATTAAGTAAATAAGCTTCTTTTTGTATTATTCATTTAACAACATAAGTTAACATCCTAATGCCAAAAGGCTATTGCAGCTTCAAGTGCAATTAAAAGAATAATCACCACGGTTAAAATCTCATCGTGAATAATATCTAATCTATCCTGATAAATTGTATAAATATCATGAATAATACCAAGCTTTTTATTTATCGACAATCGCCACTCGTCTAATGAAAGTTGATCTCTCAAAATAGAATATACATTTGAATAATAAGTATCTCCGGCCATTTTGATACTGAAATCTAAGCGTTCAATAATGACAGAAATATCAACTTTTAATTGAGCAAGCAACGAAATTGGCTGTTCTGTGCGCTGTCCTATTAGTGGAATATAAGCCTTTAAAGGCATTTTATAGTGTTTTTGTACATAAAAAAAATTCAATTTATTATCCAATAATCTATCAAAATATCTTAATTCTAAAAGTTGTAAATTTGCAAATTCAAAAAATTCTAAAACTTCAAAATATTCGTCATCGTAAATAAAAGAAGCCTCTGTATCAATTATCATAAAATCTTCGCCTGAATATCCGGTTGTTGTCCCTAATATTTCTTGTAATTGATATTCTGACAAACTTTCGGTTTCTAATCGCAACAATGAGGCAATCTTACTTCCATAAGCTTCTTTATAATCTTTAGAACTTACAATTTCCTCTAGTGGTTCTACTTGAATTGTAAAATAAAAATTTTTCAAATTATAAAAACGAGGTTTTTTGATAGCAGAAATTATTTTATGAAAAGCTTTTTTCGCATCCTGCTCATTGTTTTTATCTAAAATACTTTTAATATTTATTAGTTTTTCTTTTAATTTATCAAGAGAAGAACTAAAAGGAATTTTATAACAAAAAGTCATTGCCCCAAAATTATGAATCTTGGACGATATACAACTAATCTCCGAAAAATCAAAATCCCCTTCCTTTATTTGTTTTTCATCAAGATGAAACGAAAGAGGAATATGATAATTTTTAAAATAAGACGATAGAGGAATTGGCTTTACAGGAACTAAACCATTTTT
>JBHPBZ010000014.1:0-13532 GCA_042576165.1 Candidatus Babelota bacterium
CTATTAATATTTAAACAAAGCCTTTTTAATCTTTTAAATTCTTTTTCATATTTATTGAAAACTTCTTTTTTATCTGTACACAAAACATTTTCTTGATTTCTTGTACTTGCCGAACGTGTTATATTATAAGATCCAGTCCAAACTTTTTTATCCAAAATAATAAACTTATTATGCATAATTGGGCTACTATTTTTTTTTGTACTAAAAACAAAAACTTCTATTCCATTATCTTTTAAAAACTCAATTTTATTATATTTATAATCCAAACAATTCTTATCCGTTACAAGTTGAACATCTAAATTTCTATTTTTTGCCATTATTAAAGCTTTTGCAACAGATAAATCTGTAAAAAAATAAACAGCTAAATAAATTTTTTCTTGAGCGCTATTAATTAATTCAACTAATTTTTGTGAAATTTGATCTTTAGGAGAAAAATAAACCCAATAATTTGAGGATACACAAAGATTGTTATGATAAATAAACAATAAAATAGATAATAAAAAAATCTTATTAGCTTTCATTCTTGCTCCTTTTATTTTAGGTATATTGAATTTTTTAAGCTAACTCCTTTAAGTTATAACAATATAAATTATAATAAGCTTAAAAAACAAAAAGGGAGAACAAAATAATGATTAAGAATACATCTGCAATAATAAATAAAAAAACCATATGTGCTTTAATAGTTTTTTTATATTCATTATTCACTAATATGATAGTTGCTAGCCAAACAGAACAAACAATCCAATTATTGCATAATAAAATAAACAAAGATCTTTTAAGTATCAAAAAAGAGTACCCTAAAACGCAACCCGTAATTTATTCACTTTTAGATCAGGTATGCAAATTATATCAAATATCAAAAAGCGCAATTGCTGGTAAAAAAAAGTTAAAAACATCTATCCAAAGCCAAGAATTAGAAAATAGATTGATCAAGGGCGAAAATTCTAATCTAAAAAATGAACTCGCCGAATTAAAAAAAGATCTACTTTCAACACAACAAAATATATCATCTATAGCAAAAAAATTAGAACAAAAAAATCTTCTTCTTAGTATAAAAACCAAAGAGCAACAAAAGCTTGTAATTGAAAAAGAAAGATTAGAAACTGAAAAAAAAGTTTATATAAAGAAAAACAATAAAGTTAACTTGGCTAATAATACATTATCTAATACAATACCTCAAAAAACAAATCAAAGCTTAAGTCTTACTTCTACCTCTGCACCTAACTCACCACTTTGATCTTTTAGCATTTTAAAATTAACATTATCAGTCACAAAAAATTCGAGTTGAAAAGCTAAATCATTTTGCAAATTAAAGTTCTTTTGAATTAAAGCATGCATTTGCTTATTAAAATCAATTGATAAAGTTCCCTTAACTCCTCCCTGAGTATCCTGATTACTAAAATTTGGAGTTATTTGGACATATTTAAAAGGCAAAGTTAGTTTTTGAAAAAAGCCTTTTGTCTTCCCAAAAATATTTCTCTCTCTAGAAATTAAATCATTTAAATTCTGCAAAAGCATTACTGGCAATTCGTTCTGAAAACTAGTACTTTCTGAACCTGACATTAATAAAGCTAAAATTTCATCTTCCCTAAGCTCAGGAGAAGACTCAAATAAAACTCGAGGTTGTACTAAAGAACCTGTAATTTGCATATTAATCAAATATTTTTTAACCTTGTTTTTTGCAATCAAATCAATCATTGGATTATTAATCTGACCAGGAACAAATTGAACTTTCCCATCTTTTATATAAAGCTTATTGCGTAAAAAATTTATATAACCATTTTCTAAAAAAATGTTTCCTTCAATATCAGGCATATAAATTTTGTTATCAAAATAATATGAATGCATCTTTAAATCCAAATTAGCATCTACCTGAAAAAAATCTGTTTTTATCTTTAAAGGATTTTGATTAGATAAATTTATATTAAATTCTACAACTTTATCTACAAAAAATATGGTTTGTGGTAAAAAATTATTTTCAACAAAATTTATATCTTTATTTCCAGATAAAAGATTCCCTTTTAGTAAGGTTTTTTTTAAAATTAAATCACCATTGACTTTTAATAAAGAATTGTGAATATTATCTGAAATTATTTTTTTACTAACTAACAAATTCCCACAAACCAAAGAATAAAAATCTTTTTTCCAATTAACCAACAGATCCGTTACCTTTATGGGACAATTAATATAACTTAAATTATTTTTACTATTTAAATTTAAAGAAAGCTCAGGAATATAAACTTTTCCTTTTAAAAAACCAATTCCCATTTTTTTAAAAACAATCTTTTTAGCAAAAAGATTAATATCTAAAATAAAATTTATATTTTTAATATAATTGTAGTTACCTAAAACAAATAATTTTCCACCATCCAACCAGCATGATCCAAAAATATTATTTTTTATATGTTGGTTTAGCTTAAAACATAATATTGCCTTTGGTCCTAAAAGTTTATTTTTTATAATAGACGGAAAAAGTTTTTTTAAAAAAGAATATTTTATATCTCCAAATAAGCATCTACTTTTTTTATCTTTTTTAAGATTTAAATTAATAACTCTTTTTCCATTTTGATTATAAAAAAATTTTTTTATAAAACCCGGCAAACAAAGGCTACCCTCAAGTAAATAATTTGCATCCTTGGTTGAGCCGCATACCTTTAAATAATTATTTTTAAAAAACAAGTCACCTTTAAAAATTTGCTTCTTTTTCGAAATATTTTCTTGTAACTCAACTTTGTAATTTCCATTTAATCTAAAATCATTATTCAAATTTAAATTTACTTCAAATTTTTTTTTGTTCAATAAATATGATTCAAAATTATTTAAACTTATATCATCAGAATTGTGCAAAGTTAAATATCCATTTAATTTTTTACAATCTAAATATCCATTTCCAGACAAATTTATTAAATTTGATTTTATGACAACTTTCCCATTTAAAATATTTGATGTCGTCAAACATGAATCTAAAAAACAATATCCATCTAAATTATTTTTTATGTCTAATTTTTTGCCAATAATTTCATCTATTTCTTTTATAAAATTAAAAGGAATTGTTCCTGTAATACTTAAATCACATTCTTTTGGATTCGCCTTAATAACTAAATCATCACGTCTTAAATTAAGAAATATTTTTTTTACACCTCCATCCATTTTTAGATTTAAAAAACAATGTTTATTCAAAAAATCAAATTCTAACCTAGAATTTAAATATAATTTCTGCGAAGCAGAATCTAATGCATAAAAAAGCACTCTTCCATTTAATTTTCTTAAAATATTTTTTTGATTATTAATTAAGTTCCCATCAAATAAATATAATCTACCCCTCCAAACCTCTTCTTGTATGTTTTTATTCCAAACCTTTTTAAAATCAATCTTTGCAGATAAATCAATCAGTAAATTTTGACTTTTTTCTATATTATTTTGTTTATAAACAATATTGAGTCTTAAATTATTTATAACAATATCTTTAATATCAACATCAAAATTGTTACTTGGTAAAAAAATACCTTTTAAATGATCCAATATATAAAATTTATTATTCTTAAAACGTGTTTTAGATTTAACATTTTGCAATATTATTTTTAAAACTATTTTTTTTAGAAAAAAAAGATTAAATCTCGAAAAACGAACTTTGGCAAAATCAAAACTCCACTTACAATCTCTAGATAAATATGATTTAACAAATCCATTTTTTAAATTCATCTCACCCGTAAACAAATTAATGCTTGAAGAGCCCACAGAAATTTTCGCATTCCATTCTTTTTGTAAAATATTAATAATTTTATCTTGTATTAAATTCTGAACACTTTGAGTATTCTGAATAAACCAAAGAATCGATATTATAAAAAATAAAAATATAAAAAGAATCTTAAAAAAATTTGATTTTGAATAATGCATAAATATATTACAAGTATATAAGTTATATCTTTATCCATTTTCCATTTTGATAAAAATATTTTCTAATAAAGCTTTTTTGTGAAACACCAGTGGTTATAGCACACATAAAATTTTTATTTTTATCAACAATATAAGCAGTCCCACTTTGAATTCTTCCATTACTAAAAAAGCTAATACTATTTTTTTTCCCTTTGTTAAATGTAATAGCCTTATCAATAATTTTTATGGGATTAGATGGTGGACCATAACTATTATACAAAAATCCAAATCTGAGCATCTTAGGCAAATGGACTATATTTTTTTTATTATTTTTATCAATAAAAAAATAAGTATTTTTGTTCATATCAAAAAACAATTTTTGCTCACTATTACTAGCAATAGCCCTTTGTTGTAAAAAAGAAAAAGTACAATACAATCTATCAACTTCATTTTTTAGTAAAAAATTATTTAAAAATGACATTTTTGGAATTGTTAAAGTAAACAAAATTACAATTGCAGCTACAACAATAATAAGTTCTAATAATGAAAAACCAAATTTTAAATTTTTATTTTGCATAATAATCTCATAAAATTAATTTCTCTAATATTACCGTTTTTTACAATTATATTTAATTTTTGACGTAAAAGCTTAAAAAAGCCACTCAAATCGACTTGCTATCAAACTCAAATCAATAAATTTCTATCATGCAAATACCCCCACTTGCATATTGGTTAATAATTACTTATATTAATAAAAATACAATATCATAAACATATATTGCAAGCAAGGTATCTAGATTAAATTTACAAATGTTTATTATTAATTTATTAAGTTACTTTTTTATTTAAAAAACTAGAGGTTATCATGAATAAAAATATTAAAAAAAGAATTTTAACAATAACACTTTTATTGTTTCCTTTTATAAGCATATCTTATGGTATGGAAAACAGGGGTATTAAAAGAGTAAGAGAAGATGATACAGAAACAGGTCGACCTACTAAAAAACAAAAAATAAACAATCCTAAAACAACAAATATAATCGATCTTCCAGAATTCGTCAGAAAACATATTTTCAGTTACTTAGCTGATGAACCTAAGTCTTTAATGAATATAAATGCAACATGCAAAGATTTTCATAATGATATATCACCATTAATTGAATTTCGTTCAAAAGATTTAAAAATGTGGCAAACATTATTAGAAAATTTAAATACTACACAAGATAATTACAAAAAAAATTTCAAATTAATTACAAGCTTATTTGAAAAAATATGTAAATTAAATTATAACTCAACATTAAATGTAATTATTCCAAAATTATCTAGTTTATTTATGGACAACCTCGATAATTGTATTTTATTTTTTAATATGGAAAAAGACATTAATCTTATTTTAAACGCTTATTCAAGTATAAAAAATAATAATATTAGAGCTCAATTTACAAAAATAGTATTCCTAAATTGCTTTAACTATCACAACTCATATCTAATTGAAAATACTGAGACACTTAATCTTTTAATAAAAGATATCGATTTCAATGCCCCAATTGATATAAGTATAATACTTCCTAATGTTTTACATTCTATTTCATTATTAACTTTGGCATTTATTTCTGAGTATATAAATACAAAATTTCTAAAACTTATAATGGCAAATAAAAAATATAATTTCAATTATGCATCTTATTTGACAGGACGTTTTTTGGAATATGAAACACCATTAATAATTACATGCTCAAATTTTCTTGTAAAACTTGAGACTAAAAAAGAAATAATATCATTTTTATTAAAAAATGGAGCTGATATTAATTACACAACCAAAAACGGAAGAACTGCATTTTCACAAACACTTTTTTGTGAAGAATTATGCATAGGCGAAAAAAAACAATTACTTAAATTTTTAGAAAAAAATGGCGCAGTAGTAGAAAAGAAACAACTGTCTGAAAAAATATATGCTGATAAAAAGCTTACTAAAGATGAAAAACAAGAAATTTCAAAAATCTTATCAAATATTTAAAAAGTAATTATATCTAAAAATGTTAGGCAAGGTTAAATTTAAAACCTTGCCTAACATTTTTCTAATTATGCACCATATTCATCAATCGCTTCTTCAATAAAGGCAACCGATAAAACTTCATCAATTGTTGTTTTACCTTCTTTTATATATCTAATACCATCTTGACCCAAAGTGGTCATCCCTTTTTCTAATGCTTTTCTTTTAATTACAGAAGAATCTACTCTCTCAACAATTAAATGTGCAATTTCATCATCAATTGACATAACTTCAAAAATGGCCAATCGTCCTTTAAAGCCAACATTGATACATTCATCGCACCCAACGGCCTTATAAAAAGTAATTCCTGCAGCTTGAGCAGATGTAAGTCCAATTTTACTAAGCATTTCTTTATCTGGCTGGTAAGGTTGTTTACATTTATCACAAAGTTTTCTTATTAATCTCTGAGACATAACACAAACCAAAGATGATGCAATTAAAAAGGGCTCAATCCCCATATCAATTAAACGAGTAATAGTTGCAGGCGCATTATTGGTATGAATTGTACTCAAAACTAAGTGCCCAGTAAGCGCAGCTTGTATTGCAATTTGAGCCGTTTCTTTGTCTCTAATTTCACCAATAAGAACAATATCAGGATCTTGACGTAAAATAGAACGCAACGAAGCAGCAAAAGTAAGACCTATATCCTCTTTAACCTGAACTTGATTTACACCATTTATTGTATACTCAACTGGATCTTCTACTGTAATAATATTTACATCAGGCTGATTTAACCTGCTTAAAATAGAATATAATGTTGTGGTTTTTCCAGATCCTGTTGGACCACTAATAAGAAAAATACCATTTGGACGTTCAATATTTTTTACAACAACTCTATAATCACGATCCGAAAAATTAAGCGATTCAAGCGAAATGACACCTTTTGTCTTATCAAGCAAACGCATCACAACTCTTTCCCCAAAATTACAGGGTAAAATAGATACACGAATATCAATTGCCTTATCCCCCACCTTTATTTGTATTCTTCCATCTTGCGGCAATCTTTTTTCAGCTATATTAAGATTAGACATAATTTTTACTCGTGAAACTATTGCATCTTGATAACGTTTTGGAGGTAATATCTTTTGATACATTGTTCCATCAATTCTATATCTTACCTTTAATTCTTTCTCAAAAGGTTCTATGTGAATATCTGAAGCATCTTCTTTTACAGCCTGATAAAGTATATGATTTACTAGTTTTACAATTGGCGCTTCATTTGCCATTTCAAGAATATCTTTTTCTTCAATGGCAGAAAGATCAATTTCTCCTTCCTTCTCTTCTTTAAGTTCCTCCATCATTTCTTTACTTGTCTCAAATGGATAATACTTATTAATTGCATCATTTATGACTTCTGTTGTAGCAACACCATAACTAATATCACCAGACATCAATAACGCAATATTATCCAAAGGCTGCAAATCACGAGGATCTGAAGTAACAATGGTTTTTTTACCTTCAAAAATTATAGGAATTACAATATGTTTGCGCAAAAATTTTAACGGAACCTTACTTAATAACCTAGGATCCACCATGTGTTCCGTTATTTTTTCAATAAAATAAACCGAAACCTGTTGTGATAAGGCTTTCGCAATATCTTTTTTTGTTGCAAAGTTTTTTTCAACAAGAATTTTTCCAATTAATTCACCTGTTTCTTTTTGTTTCTGCAACGCAACATCTAATTGTTCCTGAGTTATAGCATTAATTTGAATTAAAATTTCACCAATTCTTTTTCTTAACATATTTATCTCCCCCTTTTAGGACATAAAATTTTAAAACTGACTTCGCTAAAAAGCTACCCATTCAAGAGGCCATGAAGCTCAAGTCAGTGAACAATTACTAATTGTGCCAAAACATATAAATCACAAAAACTAATCTAAAGATACTTTTTTTGCAAAAAGCCAAACAATAATTTAATATATTTTAAAGTATCACATTTAAACTAATTTTAGGTAAAAATATGTTTATAAAATTTAAAAATTTAAAAAAAACTTTTGCTTACTCTGTTTCTATACTGGTTTTATTAATTCTTTGTAGTTGTAGCAAGCAAGAAGATCCTAAAACAATTGAGAATTTAAATTTTGATGAACTTAAAAAGAGAACTCTTAGCTCCTTGGAAAATAAAAAAAACGATCAGGCCATAGCTTTTTTGGAAAAAATAGTAGCAGAACATCCAGATAAAGAAAACATATATGAATACAAATTAATGTTAGCTGATTGTTATTTTGATACGGGTAATCTACCTTCTTCTTACGAATTATATAAACATTATTATGAATTTTATCCATCTGACAGCAAAGCAGAATATGCAACTTACCGCTCAATACTTTCTAAATTTTATCAAACTCTTCAACCCGATTGTGATCAATCTGATACACTGCAAAGTATTAATCTTTGCAAAAATTATTTAGAAAACACACAATTTGGTCAATATCAAAATGATATAAAAGATATTCAACATACCTGTGAACGTAAATTAATAGACAAAGAAGTTTATGTTTATAATTTCTATCTAAAAAAGGGTAACTATAAAGCTGCTAAAAATCGTTTAACTCATCTAAAAAAGAACTATCTAGACAAAAATCCTAGCCTTGATGCACGCCTACTATTTTTGGAAAGTAAATTAGCACAAAAAGAAAAAGATAAAACAATCTTGAATGAAAAAATAGAAAAACTTCTTGATAAATATCCAAATTCACATTTCACCAAAATGGCACAACGCCTAGTAAATAAAACAACATTTGTCTTTTAAGCTTCAAACACAACAGGAATTAAATAAATAAAATGAATTTTAGAATAAAACTTGGAAACAAGGGCGAACAAATAATTGCCAAGTTTTTAGAAAAAAATAATTTTGAGATTTTGCAACAAAACTATAAATCAAAATTTGGTGAAATAGATCTTATTGCTCAAAAAGACAATTTGATTGCTTTTGTAGAAGTTAAAACCCGTAAAAAAGCTTATTTTCCAATTTCAAACGTTGTAACTATAAGCAAACAAAAAAAGATTTCCAAAACAGCAAATCTTTTTATTTCAAAAAATAAAATCTATAACAAAATTTGTCGATTTGACGTTGCAACGGTAATTTCTGACAATAATGAATACAAAATTAATTATATTAAAAATGCATTTTATTCTTGTTAGTTAAATATACATCCAGAATAATAAGGTTTTGAAATTTTAATTATTAAAAATATGGAATCCTATTAAAATATAATTTAAAAAAAAGAAATCTAAAATCCCAATTCTTTTTTTACTTTATATCCAATGCTATTTAATTTTTTAATTTTTCTTTTAATAACATCCACAACTACTGATTTATGATCTACAACCATACAAGACACACTGCTACATAATTTATCGAATTCTTCCGGTGAATAATTAAATTTAAGAGTTGACTCCTTTATCGGATTTTCAAAATAAATTAAAGTTGGAGTATCAGGATCTTTATCTTCGTAAACATAAATATATTCAGATATTTTTTTAGGATTTTTAATTGAAGGGAATTTATAACCATGGCGTTCGGCATATAATTTCGCCCAAGTTAATTCAGATTTTTTTTTATTTGGAACTTCTAACTCTGAATCACAAATAATTATAATATCACTACCCCTTTTTAATAACGGAATAACCGGTAAATTACAAAGCATCCCACCATCACTTAAAGTTAATTTTGATAAATTACTTAAAGGTGAATTTTGCATCCCATAAGTAAAATTTTTAAAATTAGAAAAAAATATTCTGTTTTCAAAAAAAAGTTTAATAAAAAAATCTATAAAACCTTTAAGTTCAATTTTTTCAAATTTACTTAAATTAAATAAATCACTAGAACGATCAGAAAGCATCATTCCTAAATTCTTTATAATGTCCCATATACTAATACTATATGCACTACCACAAAGGCCCAAAAATGTTCCCAAGCTTTCAGGAAAAAAAATATTCTGTTGTGATACACCACCATAAAAATTACTATTAAAAGCAAATGTTGGAATATATCCCCCCAAAAAATCACTCCCTGAGCAAAATGGATTAATTTCTAAGATTTCATAAGGAAAACATGAATCAATTGTTGCTGCACAAATAGGAAATGGATAAAAATTATAATTTTTTAAAAGAATCCTTTTTAAATCTTCAAAATTTATATACTGTCCCAATTCTCCAAAATTACCAAAAAGATTTTCTGCTATTAAGGCACCATAAAAATCAACAACTTTTACCTCCCCCTTATGTACATACTCATGTTTTAACTTTCTTAAAACATGCTTCCAATTAACTTTTAATGGATTATAAAAACTAAATCCATTAACTTTTTTTCGTAATTCAGGCACATATTGCGAGGGGGATTTTTTATTCATAATCCATGGAATCAAAAACCATGTCCCTCCAGATATTGCTCCAATACTCGTTGCAGTATCAAGCAAACCAATTTTTTGAGCACCAACCATAAAACCAAGGGATGTAATCATTGCCCTATAACCTCCACCACTAAAACAAAAATCAATCCGAGGCAATTTTTTATGAAAAACATTTAAATTATTTAAAAATTTCGAAAGACCTACCTTAATATAAGGTTCTCGCAAATTATTATACTTATTTTCTTCAAAACTAATTTTGCATGAAGTATCAACTCGAACATAAGAAAAAATATTTTTTTGTAAAAAAATATTAAAAAAAACAAATGTAATAAAAAATATAACTCTATTTTTAGCCAAAACTTTTCCCTTTATTTGTAGTAATATAATTTAAAACTAGAATAAATAATTTTTCGCCCAATTTTATCATATTGACTATGACTAAGAATGGCGAATAATATTTCATAATACAAAATTTAAATTTTAATTGTACAAGTAACAATATTTATTTTTTGAATAATCTGTCAAAATCTTTTCCATATTAAAATACTCAAAATATCTAGCTAACAATTCTGGCCTAACACCATTGAATTTTGAATATTTATTTTTTATACCAATATTCGCATTCGGTGAATGATTTAACAAAGCTTTAAGTAAATCTTCATTATTCATATATACAGCAATATGCAAAGCTGTTAAACCTTCTTCATCAATATAATCTAAATCAACATCAAAGTTTAAAATTAAATCAAAGATATTTTCATAATTTATATCGTTTTTATTTTTCAACAATTCATAATGAAAAAGCTTATTCACAAAATTTTTGTCTATTATTAACTGCTGTTTAACATATTCGTGATTAATAGAGGACATACCAAACTTATATTTTCCATCTTGTGTATTTAATTTTACTCTCTTTTTATCAGGAAGTAGTTTTTTGGATTCTTCATCTCTTTGACGCTTTTTACCTCTCTCCATAGAGAAAATTAAGAATGCGGATGTAATATTAAATATTAAAAATAAAATTAATATTTTTTTGAACTTCAGAACTTTCCCTTTCCTTTAAAAACATATCTTTGTTTTTTATGGAACTCTTTTAAAATAGTTTCTTATAAACAAAAAATACACAAAATATAAAATAGGGTAACAAATTAATTTGTTACCCTATTTTATATTTTAGTTTAATTTTTGTTTAGTACATTCCACCCATTCCACCAGGCATACCTCCCATACCAGGAGCAGCAGGAGCAGCAGGTTTTTCTTCAGGAATATCAGCAACTATAGCTTCTGTTGTTAACAACAACCCTGCAATTGACGCTGCATGTTGCAATGCAGATCTTGTAACCTTAGCAGGATCAACAACACCAGCTTTAATCAAATCGGTGTATACTTCATTTTTTGCATCAAAACCAATTGTTGCATCTTTAGAGTTTTTAATTTTATCAATAACAACTGAAGCTTCATAACCAGCATTAGAAACAATAATTCTTGCAGGTTCTTCAATTGCTCTTTTGATAATTTCAACACCAATTTGCTGATCACCTTCAAGATTTAAACCATCAAGTGATTTTTGTGCCTTAAGCAACGTGATTCCACCACCAGCAACAATCCCTTCCTCAACAGCAGCTCTTGTTGCATGAAGTGCATCTTCAACTCTATCTTTTTTTTCTTTCATTTCAGTCTCTGTTGCAGCACCAATTTTTATAACAGCAACACCTTCTGAAAGTTTTGCTAATCTTTCTTGAAGCTTTTCTTTATCATATTCTGATGTTGTTACTTCAATTTCAGCTTTAATCTGATTAACTCTTGCTTTAATTTCTTCAGCAGAACCTTTTCCATCAACAATTGTTGTATTATCTTTGGTAATCTTTATTATTTTGGCAGAACCAAGATCAGCAAAAGAAACATTTTCAAGTTTTACACCAAGATCATCCGAAACCATTCTTCCACCAGTAAGAACTGCAATATCTTGTAACATTGCTTTACGACGATCACCAAAACCAGGGGCTTTAACGGCTGCAACATTTAATGTTCCACGCATTTTATTTACTACTAATGTTGCAAGAGCTTCACCTTCAATATCTTCTGCAATAATCAAAAGCTGAGAACCTTGTTTTGCTGTTTGTTCAAGAACAGGCAATAAGTCTTTCATTGTGTTAATTTTTTTATCACAAATTAAAATCATTGCATTTTCTAGTACTGTTTCCATTTTTTCAGTATTGGTCACAAAATATGGAGAAAGATATCCGCGATCAAATTGCATACCCTCTACAACATCAAGTTCACTTTCAATTCCCTTGGCTTCTTCAACTGTTATTACACCGTGTTTGCCAACCTTATTCATTGCATCAGCAATTAAATTACCAATATACTTATCAGAATTTGCAGAAATTGTAGCAACTTGTGCTATTTCAGATTTATCTTTAATTTGTTTAGAAATTTTTCCAATTTCATCAACAATAACTTTTACAGCTTGCTCAATCCCACGCTTAATTTCCATCGGATTTGCACCAGCTGTTGTATTTTTAATACCTTCACGATAAATAGCTTGGGCTAAAACGGTTGCCGTTGTTGTTCCATCACCAGCAACATCTGCTGTTTTAGAAGCAACTTCACGCACCATTTGTGCACCCATGTTTTCAAATTTATCTTTAAGTTCAATCTCTTTTGCAACAGTCACACCGTCTTTTGTAATTGTTGGAGAACCAAAAGATTTTTCTAATGCAACATTTCTACCCTTTGGTCCAAGAGTAACTTTTACTGCATCAGCTAAAGTATTTACACCTTTTAAAATTTTGTTTCTTGCTTCTTGTCCAAATAAAATCTTTTTTGCCATATTTTAATTCCCTATTAATTTTCTTTATTCAACAATCCCTAAAATTTCATCTTCTTTTACAATTAAGCGTTCTTGACCACCAAGCTTAATTTCTGTTCCGGAATATTTGCCAAAAAGAACTTTATCGCCTACTTTTACCCTTAAAGGACGAATTGAACCATCTTTAGAGATTTTACCATCACCAACAGCCTCAATAATTCCAATCTGGGTCTTTTCTTGAGCCGTATCTGGAATTATAATTCCACCAGCAGATGTTTGTTCACTTTCTTCTCTTTTTAACAATACACGATCGTAAAGAGGTATAATCTTTTTTGTCATATCTATATCCTCCGATATTAAAAAATATTACAAACTTACACTTATAAAAAATATCGACATTAGTGCTTATACAAGCAACCCCAAGACTTTTCTTAGT
>JBHPBZ010000015.1:0-13412 GCA_042576165.1 Candidatus Babelota bacterium
ACTTTTGTTGCTTTCCATACTTGGTTTGCTCCAATTTGAAGCGCACGTAAAACAGAATTTGTATCTGTTGTAAAAAAAGGATTTCCGGTACCACCAACAAAAATAAGACATTTTTTTTCATTTAGTGCTTTGTCTATTGATGATTGTTTTATAACGCATGAAATTTGTTGGCATTCAATTGCACTAAAAAGTGCACAGGGAATTTTTAGTGATTGCAAAATGTCTTGTAAGATTAAACCGTTGATTATTGTTGCAACCATCCCAATTGAATGACTTGTTGTGTTTTTTAGTCCTAATTTTTTTCCGTGCTGATTGCCTCTAAAAATATTACCTGCACCCAAAACTATTCCTACAATATAATTTTTTTGTAGTTCTTTTATTTGGAAGGCGATATTTTTTAAAAAATCACTAGATTGTTCATCAGAACTGTTACCAAACAATTCTCCGCTGAATTTTATTAGAATGGTTTTCATCATTATGCTCCATAGTCTATTGATTGCCATCCTGTCCGCCTAGCTTTGTCGTAGGCGCGGGTATCGAAGGTGGCTTAGACCGCGATTATTTACCAACACTAAGTCTTGAAAAATTTTCAATTTTTATCTTTAAGCCTGTTTCTTTTTCAATTTTTTCAATTTGTTTTTGTATTGTTATTTTATCATCTTTAATAAACTTTTGGCTCAGCAAGCAAACTTCTTCATAATATTTATTAAGCTTACCCTGTGAAATTTTTTCAATGAGATTTTTTGGTTTATTACTTGCTGCAAGTTGTGCTTTGATAATTGAAAATTCTTTTTCTAGGATTTCTGTTGGAATTCCGTCTGGATCAATACTAATTGGATTAGTAACTGCAATTTGCATGCAAACATCATGAGCGAGTTGTTTTAACGATTGTTGGTTGGAGCCTTCTAGTTCTTTGTCTGTTGATATTGCAATAAGTACGCCTAGATTTGCTCCAGGATGAATATAACTATCTACAAGGCCATTACCATCAATTTTAAAGCTTACAAATTCTTCAACTTTAATTTTTTCACCAATCTTTGCAATCAATTCATTTAATAGATCATTGATTTTAATTTTTTCATCATCAAATAATTTCTGTTCAAGTAAGCATAATGCATCGTCATGTGCACATTCTGGATGAGTGGTAATAATATGTTTACAAATTCTTTTTGAAAAATCTTTCATATCAATGGTCTTTGCGGAAAAATCTGTTTCGCAGTTTGTTTTTAAAAGTACTCCAGATTTAAGATCATCTGAAATGTTACTTTCGATATGTCCATTATTAGTAGCTTTATCGGCTCTTTTTGCTGCAACTGCTGCTCCTTTTTTTCTTAATAGTTCAATTGCTTTTTCTATGTTTCCGTCAGATTCGGTCAATGCTTTTTTGCATTCCATCATACCAACTTGAGTTTTTTCGCGGAGTTCTTTTATCATTTCTGTAGTTATTTTTGCCATTTAATGCTCCTATTTTATTATTTATTATTTTTTTTTAAACCGATTTGGATATTTTATTTATGATCCGGAGCTCTTTTATTTAGAGCTCATTAAATATTTAGTCTGCCAGAACCTGTTTATTTTACAAGGTTATAAGGGGTTTTTTGACAAAATAGAACTAAAAATTTAAAATAATAAACAGTTTATTAAGGATTGAAGGGTACTTTAATTAAAAATTTAAAACAATATTCTTTAATTAGTCATTTTCTAGGGATTTTTTATTTACTAATGTGGTTATAAATATTTGAAAATTAAAATTTTGTAATTTAGTTATAAATCTTAATTTTTTTAGTAAAAATTTTATCAAATTACAGAAAAACATTAAACATGGGAGTTTTTCATGCCAGTACCAAAAAGTAAAGTTTCAAAAGCAAGAAGAGACAAAAGATCTTCTACAAAATTTATAAGACCTGCTACATTGGCAGTTTGTCAAACTTGTCAGGCTTCTATTTTGCCACATCAAGTTTGTAGAGAGTGTGGACATTATAAGGGAACAAAGGTAATTAGGACAAAAGCAGATAGGATGTATCAAAGAACTCAATCTAGGCAAACAAAAGAATCTACCGATGGAGCAGTATCAAAAAAACAAAGTGAAACTGCATAATAAAAATTAAACACAGGGTATGTTCTTATGATAGCTGTTGATGCTATGGGTGGCGATAATGCTCCAGAGCAAATAGTTAAAGGCTCTTTGTTAGCAGCAAAAAGCGGCATAGCCATTAAGTTGTTTGGCAAAGAGCAAGAACTGTTTTCTATTTTAGATAAACAAGATTTATTGTGGCGTAAGTACAATATTTCGGTTTGTGATTCAAGTCAAATTATTCATATGGAAGAGGAGCCTGTTGCGGCGGTTAAAAGAAAGAGCGAATCCTCTTTGGTTAAGGCGATTTATTCTGTAAAAAAAGGTGTCTGTTCTGCTTTAGTAAGTGCTGGGAATTCTGGTGCTGTTATGGTTTGCTCAACTTTAATTTTGGGAAAACAAAATAGCATTGAAAGACCAGCAATTTTAGGTATTTTGCCTATAAAAGAAAAAAAGGTATTGTGTCTTGATATTGGAGCAAATGTTGATTGTAAGCCAAGTCATTTAGTGCAATTTGCTTTTATGGCAAATGATTATGCGAAAAAAAAATTAGATATTTTGAATCCTCGAGTTGCATTACTTTCGAATGGACATGAGGAGGGGAAAGGAAATAAGCTGGTAAAACAAGTATATTCTATACTGAAAGATTCGAATTTGAACTTTGTTGGAAATATTGAACCATATGGAATTTTTAAAAATCATGTGGATATTGTTGTTAGTGATGGTTTTTATGGTAATATACTTTTAAAAACGATAGAGTCTTGTGCTTGGTCTTTTGGTTTAGAAAGTAATTTGTGGCAACCAGGGGGTGCAATTTTAGTTGGAGTTAATGGTACCGTGATTATTGCTCATGGAAATGCTTTTGCTGAGGAAATTAAAAATGCAATTTTATTGGCATCTAAAAGTTCTTTAAAAGAGGAGAAGTTTTATGGAAAATATGAAAAATTCAATAAGTGTGTCGACATCTAAAATTTACAAGTATATTTTATTTTATAAAAAAGAGTTTATTGCAGGTGTTGCAGCGGTCATAGGGATAATCGTTGTGGGGGTTGGATATTCTTTTTATATGGATAGTGTGCAAAGAAGAGCACATGATTCTTTTGTAGAGGCAATAAAATATTTTGATTCAAAAGTAGTTACTAAAGATGAAGAAAAAGATGATTTATTAGATTTGGATAAATATACTTTTAGTTCAGGCGAAGAAAAGTGGAACAAGGTTATTACTGTTTTTCAGAATGGATATGAACAAAATAAAAGTGCAGGAATAGCTCCAATGTTTCTTGCATATGAATCAGAAGCTTTACTTAATTTAAAAAAGTTGCCAGAAGCTATTATTAAGTTAAAAGGTGCTGTAAAACTTATGGCAAAATCTGGTATAAAAACTGCTTATAAAGTTAAGTTAGCATTAATGCAGATTGATTCTGGAAATAAAGAACAAGCTTTGGAGGGAGTGTCTGTTTTAAAAACAGTATCCTTGGAGCAGCGTCAGCCCCTTCAGGACATGATTTTATATAGGTTGGGAGAATATTATTGGTATCAAAAAGAGCTTGATAATGCAAAAAATTACTGGAATAGGCTTATTTTAAAATATGGCAAATCCTTAGAAGAGCCATCATGGTGGGTTAGTCAGGCAAAGCCTAAATTAAAGCTTATATCTGCAAAATAACTTAGAGATTTAGTAATGTAGTTATACCAAAAGGCTGTTGTGGTTTTCATATTGAAAATAGCAACAGCCTTTTGGCTTTAAAACGTGGTAAAAATGATAGAAATTGTTTTTTTTGCTATTTGTTTTATTCTTTGAATATGGATCTTTGTGTATTTCAACTTGGATATTTAAATTGAATTTTTTTAGAAAGTTTTTAACATGAGTGTAGATAATAATAATGTTCGTGTAAGATTTGCTCCATCTCCCACAGGTCATTTGCATATGGGAAGTGTTAGGGTTGCAATTTTCAATTGGTTATTTGCTCGTCATAATAATGGTAAGTACCTTATAAGAATTGAAGATACCGATGTGCAGCGCTCGACAAAGGAATTTTTAGAATCGCAAATAAATTCACTGAAATGGTTGAATTTATTGCCCGATGAACCAATTGCTTATCAATTAAGTAGAGTTGATGAGCATAAAAAGGTAATAGAGCTTTTGCTTGAAAAAGGTTTGGCATACCCATGTTTTTGTGAACCCAAAAATATTGAAGAAAAAAGAATGGAGATGATGCAACTTGGTAAATCGTTAGGATATCAGGGGGCTTGTAGAAAAAAAAGTTATACACAGCAAGATTTACAAAAACCTCATGCGATAAGATTTAAGATTCCAGAGGATATTAAATTTGTAGAGTTTAATGATGCAATTCGTGGCAAGATTAAAGTTGAATCCAATCAGTTAGATGATTTTGTAATTATGAGGCGTGATGGAATTCCAACGTATAATTTTGTTGTAGTTGTAGATGATATTTTTATGAAAATATCACATATAATTAGGGGTGAAGATCATATATCCAATACTCCTAAGCAAATTTTAGTTTATAAAGCCTTAAATGCACAAATTCCTGTATTTGCTCATTTACCATTAATTCTTGGGCCGTCGGGAAATCGTTTAAGTAAGCGTGATGCTGCCGTAAACGTTGAAGAATACATGAAAAAAGGATATTTATCTGATGCATTTTTTAACTATTTAGTTCGGTTGGGCTGGTCTCATGGTGATCAGGAGATTTTTACCAAAGATGAGATGATAAAATACTTTTCTTTGGAACATGTAGGTAAAAAAGGTTCGATCTTTGATATTAAAAAATTAGACTGGTTAAATGGAGTTTATATAAGAGGATTAAATTTTAAAGGGTTTAATTCAGCTATTGATATACTTGGAAATAAGTATAAACAAAAATTAAAGGAATTATGGAGTAATGATCAGTTATCCATGTTGTTTGAACAATATAAGCAACGCGCAACAAGATTGTTGGATATGGTACAAGATATTATTTCTCTTGCACATGCACCAAAGGTTTTGGATTTGAGTTTAATAGATAAGTGGAAAAGTAAAAATACAATAAATTTATTGCAAGATTTTTTAGTAGAAATTGAAAAAATAGAATCATTTACACATGATGATTTGTTAAAAATTGCAAAAGATATTTGTAAAAAATATGAAGAAAAATTAGTTGCTTTAGCGCAACCATTAAGACTGGCATTTGTAGGTAAGACAGTAAGTCCGGGAGTGTTTGAAATTATGGTTGTTTTAGGCAAAGAAGATGTAATAAAACGGGTTAAATTTTTAGTAGAAAAACTACAAAATAATTAAATAGTGGAGTGTTATTATGAAAGTAGGAATTATTTTTCCGGGACAGGGAACTCAATTCTTGGGAATGGGAAAGGAGTTTTATGATCGTGAACGTATAGTTCAAGAATTATTTGAACAAGCTTCAAATTGTCTTGACCAGAATTTTGTTCGTTTATGTTTTGCTTCGTCTGAAAGCGAATTGCGTCAGACAATAAATGCGCAAACGGCTATTTTTTTGGTAGGGGCTTCTATTTTTGATCTTTTAAATAAAAAATATGATATTAAGCCGACCATTATTGCAGGGCATAGTTGTGGCGAATATACTGCCATTTATGCCGGTGGTGGGATTAACTTTTCTGATGCTTTGTATCTGCTAAAAAAACGTGCTGCATTTATGCAAAAAGCAACTTTGCAAAATAATGGAAGTATGATTGCCGTGGTTGGGGCAAATTTAGAAGAATTACAAGATATTTGTAAAAAATATGATAATGCTGAAGATAATAAGATAGTTGAAATTGTTAATTTTAATAGTCCAAATCAATTTGTAATTTCGGGAACACTACCAGAATTAGAAAATGTTAAATCTGATTTAAGGGAGTTAAAAGTTAAGACGATTCCTCTTAAAGTTGCAGGTGCATTTCATTCAAGATTGATGCGGGATGCAGAACAAGAATTTGAAAAATTCATGTTAAAGGTTGATCTTAAAGATTTACAAATTCCTATTGTTACTAATCTTGAGGCAAAATTGATATCTGATTCTTTAGATGTTAAAAGATCCATTATAAAACAGATAAGTAGGCCGGTTCTTTGGTGGCAATCAATGCAGAAATTTAAGGATTTAGATTTGATTATTTCTGTTGGGCCAGGTGATAAATTAGCAAAAATAATAAAGCGTGAATGGCCAGAAAAAAATATTCACTCAGTAAATACATTTGAGGACATGCAAAATTTGTTAACTGTTCTTGAAAAAAAGTTAAAAATTGATGAAGATCATGAAAGAATTGATTTATTTAGTAAAAAATAACAATAAAACTAGCTTTTAAAAAAAAGTCTTAAAAAAATATAAAAAGTTATTGGGATTGGTTAATTTATGCAAAGTGATACTTCTTTTAATTCTCTTGTTACTGGTGGAGTCCAGGGAATTGGGTATGCTATAGTTAAAACATTAGTTAAAAGGGGAGATAACGTTTTTGTATTTGATATTCTTCCATTAGACGATGACAGAGTAAAAAAAATACAAAATATTGGAGTACAATATTTCTTAGTAGATATTTCATCTGTTGATGCCATTAAAAATGGCATATCTCAAGTTTTCAAGTTTTTGAGTTCTCAAAATTTATCATTAGATCTTTTAGTAAATAATGCAGGAATTTCAAAAGATACTCTTGCCATAAGAATGAAAGAATCAGATTGGGATTTGGTTTTAAATGTCAATCTTAAAGGATCATTTTTTTGTTCTCAGCAAGTAATACAAAAAATGATTCGACAAAAAAAAAGTTATATCATAAATATTAGTTCAATAGTTGGAAAAACAGGTAATATCGGTCAAAGTAATTATGCAGCAAGTAAGGCAGGGTTAATTGCTATAACAAAGAGTTTAGCTGCAGAGTATGGTTCTAGAAATATTTTGATTAATGCAATAGCTCCAGGTTTTATAAAAACTGATATGACTGATCGTTTGCCTGAAAAAATAAAAAATGAAATTCTAAATCGAATTAGTTTAAAAAGATTTGGTGCTCCAGAGGATGTAGCAAATTTAGTTGATTTTCTTTCTTGTGGTAATGCAGATTATATTTCTGGGGCCATAATTGATTTAAATGGTGGGATGCAGATATAAAAGTGGAAAATTTTTTTACTTTGGTTATTATATTGTTTTAAGTTTTGTGTGGATTATTTAATTTTTGTAGGAGTCAAACTATATGGCATTTTCTAATGAAGATACACAACAAAAAGTTATTAACATTATTGCTGATAAATTAAATATGCCGGAAGAAAATATAAAACTAGAAGCGTCATTTCAGGATCTAGGTGCTGATTCACTTGATATTGTTGAAATGATTATGAGTTTTGAAGAAAGTTTTGGTATTGAGATTAAAGATGAAGATGCTGAAAAAATTAAGATAGTTAAGGACGCTGTAGAACATATTCATGCTGCACGTACCAAATAAGTTTTTACTAATCAGTTAGTATAATTATTTTAAAGCCCTGTGCTTATGCTCAGGGCTATTTTAGTTTTAGTGAAAACTGGGAAATTAGAAAGGCAAATAATGTTGGATAAAAACAGAGTTGTGATTACTGGAATAGGGATGATAACTCCTCTGGGAAATAATGTTGATGATAATTGGAACAATTTAATTAATGGTAGGTCCGGAATTGAGTATTTAGATTTAGAAGAATTACAAGATTATCCATATAAAGCTTTTGGTATTGTAAAAAATGAACAAGACCGTTTAAATGCAATATTTCCACCAAATAAAAAGCGCAAAACTGATAGGTTTATCCACTTGGCAATACTTTCTGGTGATCAAGCAATAAAAGATTCTGGTTTTGATGTATCTTTTCCTAAACAAAGAGAGCGTTTTGGAGTGTGCTTTGGTGTTGGGATTGGCGGTATTTCGGCAATAGAACAGGCTGCTAATGATTTAAAAACAAAAGGAATGAGGCGTGTTTCTCCATTTTTAGTTCCAAAAGCAATAATAAATCAGGCAAGTGCTCAGTTGAGCATGCAATATAATCTTCAGGGGCCAACTAGTTCTATTGTAAATGCATGTTCTTCTAGTGGAGATGCTACTGGATTTGCATTCAGAATGATTAGAGATGGTTACGCTGATTATATGTTAGCCGGTGGTTCTGAAAGTTGTATTACGCCTTTATCAATTGCTGCTTTTGGAAATATGCGTGCTATATCGTCTTGGAAAGGTGATGATGCAAAAAAAGCTTGCAGTCCTTTTGATATAAATCGCTCTGGTTTTGTTATGAGTGAAGGAAGTGGGGCATTAGTTTTGGAACGTATGGATTTAGCCAAAAAGCGTTGTGCAAAAATTTATGCTGAAATAGTTGGCTATGGATCAACTTGTGATGCATATCACATCACAGCTATGCATCCTGAGGGTAGAGGGGCACAAAAAGCAATTACAGTTGCTCTTGAGGATGCAAAAATTGATAAGTCTGATATTGGTTATATTAATGCACATGGAACTGGAACAAAAATGAATGATGTTGTTGAAACATTTGTGATTAAGAAAGTTTTTGGTTCACAGGTTTTACCAAGTACTAAAGATCATACTTTAGTAAGTAGCACAAAATCTATGACAGGTCATATGCTTGGTGCTGCTGGTGGTGTAGAAATTTCGGTTACTGCATTATCTTTAAAAAATCAAATTTTTCCTCCAACTATTAATTTGCATAATCCTGATCCCGAATGTGATTTGGATTATGTTGCTAATAATGCACGTAAAAAGATTTGTGAATATGCAATTTCGAATTCATTTGGATTTGGGGGTGGAAATTCTATTGTTGTTTTAAAAAAGGTTTAATAAAAAAGGTTTAATAAAAAAGGTTTCCACTTTATTTTTAACAAATAAAGTGGAAACCTTTTTTCATGTTGATCTTGATGTTATTTGCTTATTTTTAAATCAAATATTTTGCAATAGCGAAAGACGAAATAAAAGGAATAGCTAGCTTTGCACCTGCTTTAATTGTTTGCATTAGTGTGTTTTGTTGTGTGGATAAATCAATAGGAGCAACGCAAGTGTTGTTTTTTTCGAAACTTTGATAATACTCAGGGGACAAATCAACTTTATGGGGATTGTCGCCTATTGTGCATACATCGTTATAGTTTTCTTGCGAGGTCCATTTGTATAAGTAATACAAATTGTATAAGTAATACAAATATGCTGTTGCAGATGAAACTGCTACACCACCGATAATTATTTTACCTTTGTGTCGTTTTATCCAATTCCAAACACTACCCAAACGGCTAGGGTTTTTTCTATTAATTTGATCATTATTTTTTAAAATAGCTTTTTTGATCACACTATCAATGTTGGAATTAAATTTTTTAAGTTTTTCTAAATTAATAGGAGTGTCTTTAATTGTATTAAGAATTTCAGGTTCTATATCAGAGAAATTTAAATCAGGATTCTTTAAAAGTGTTTTTGTTTTATCAGTTTCAGCTTCCAGATTGTTCTTCTCTTTATTCTTCTCTTGAATAGCCTCTTCTTGTTGCTTTATATTTTCTTGTTGGTTGGCCAAAGCAGTATCAGCATTTGTAGTTAACATTCGAAATGTTTGAAAATTTCCATTAACTTTATTTTGTTTATCTTTTTTTTCATTTTCTAGAGACTTAAGTGTTGCGTTATTTTTTTTCTTAGCAATAACAAGCTCTTTCATCTTCTCTTGTTGTTGATCTGTGCCAAGTAGATTTTTAAGATATTCAAGTTTGGCCAGGATGTCCTGTTTTGAAGAAGAGGAATCTAGTTCATCTATGCTTGAAAGTTCTTTGTATGTTTCTGCAAGTTGTTTATGCAAGCAGTTAATGTTATATATTAAAGTGCTTAAATTTTTTTGTGTGTTTAGCTGATTTGCATAAATTGTTATTTTTTTGCTACTACTATCTTTATATGCAAAAGTTTTCTTGTTCAGAGAAAAAATACTAAGTACCATCAGAAATAATAGTGTTTTTTTATTAACCATGATTAAAACCTCCATAGTTTGTGGTTAAAATAAATTCGTTTAATTATTATTAAAGCTTATAAATATATACTAATATTAAATTCTATTGATTTCAAATGGGTTAAATATTAGAAAAATGATACTTGTGAGTTTAAAATCAATAGGAAAAGGGTCTTTTTTCTCAAAAAAAGACCCTTTTCCTATTGATTTTAAATAGTAGTTTTTAGAAAGAAATCCCTAATTTGGTCCAAATTGCATAATTTTCGAATTCATGATTTGAACTTGCAAATTCATAAGAACCGCCAATCCCAAAGTTGGATGGATATTTCATTACACTGAATTTGTATCCCAAAGCAGCAAATACTTTATTAGTTAATTGAGAAGGAGTAGAGGCTCGGGAAATATCAAGAGTTGAATTATTAATTGTTAATAAGGAATTTGCTATATCGAATTGATTAGTGACATTGGTATCTTGACTTGCTAGTCCGTATTTATTATCAATCCATTCATTTTTTAGAGATACCGATTCAGTTTCTTTGTTGAATAAGTTATAACCAAGATCTAGAAGGAATTTTTTGCTTTTAAACGCAAAAAGTAACATTGCATCGAATTGATTTCCAGGTCTGACAGATACATCTTGAGTTAATAAATTTGCAGCTGGAACAAGATTTTGTGTTTTGCCAATTTCTCCTGCCAAATAATAATGGGCCCATTTAAAGCTATTGGATTTTAAGGGAATAGTTCGTTTTTCTGTTCCTTCAAATAGATATCTATAATTTAATGCAAAAATGAGTTTTCCGCAGTGTTTTTTATTATTCCAGAGTTTTATAGATGCATCTATTCCGCAACCGGCTGCAAAGTGGTGACCATTGCCATAAATTGGTTTAAAGAGATATTCGCTTCTAACTCTTGATCCTGTTGGAATTGTTGCAGCAATATTAAAAAATAAATGTTTATTTTTATCTTCAATTAATTTGTATCCATAAGCAAGATCAATGTCTGCAACACCAAAAGTACATTGTCTACCTGTATTAAGTTTTGCATTAGTTAAAGCTGATTGTTTGTTCGCATCATTTGGTTGTGTTATTGCATCTCCACGGAAGAAATTTAAAAGAGTATTGTTATTTGCATCTGTATGACTATCTAAAACGTTAAAATTTAAATCATTTTCTACGTAAACTATTGGTGCGGAAATTTTGAAAAATGTATTTTTGAATGGAAATTTTAGGTACTGAAGAAAGTCTAAGCGAAGTCCGCCAGATCTTTGTTTGGGAGTTAAGCGTACTGTTCCGGCAAGTTCGCTTGCATCATCCTGTTTGTGAATTAAGTACCTGTTGAAAATTTCATCAAATGGTGGCAATCCATCACCTGTGGCAGTATCACTTATTTTTATTGTATTTTTACCATTCCCTATTCCAAAATATTCTCCAATATCACTGCCGCTATTTGTTGCCTGAAAAAAAGGTGTAATTTGTAAGTTACTTTGATTTTTATTTTCGTAGTTAAAAATGAGATCATGATAAAGGCTCATTTCCATTGGAAGGTTTACGCCGTGAGCACGTGGCATTAAAAATGTATGCCGGCTGTTTGTAGCGGCAAAGGTGCTTGAAATTACCAAGCCGCATGAAAGAAAAATTGGCAGAATTTTCTTCATCATCTATTTTCTCCTTGTTTTTTAATTCAATCTTTTTAATTGGTTTTTACCAAGAAATACCTAATTTGCCCCAAATTGCCCAGTTTTCGAGTGCGGTGTTGTCTGCAACAAATTCGTAAGATCCGCCTAAACCGAGCATAATTGGATACTGATATCTATCGCATTGATATCCAAGGCCACCGTAAATTTTGTGTGTTACTTGGGTTGGAGTTTGAATTGATTCATAATCAATATTATCGGCATTTATAGCAGCGTTTGTATTTGCTGGAGCGCCATCGTAAGCAAAAGATGTGGCGTTATCAGCGGCGGTAAGAATATTGAACGCAGCTGCTGTATCAAAAGTTACACCTGCAACTGCATATTTATCATTTTCCCACAAATATCTTAGTTGTGTTCTTTCTTCTTCTTTTGCATACAAATTATATCCAATATCAAAAATAAAGCGTCTCCAAGAAAGTGATAAATTTGCTATTCCGTCAAATTGGCTACCTGGAGTTACTCTGATATCTCTTGTTAAAAGGTTTGCAAGGGGTTTTAGAGGAGTGTTTCCGTCAGTATTGGCTTCACCTGCAAGTTCATAATAACCTGCTTTAGCAAGAGTATTCTCTGGACTATGTGGACGGAGGAAATTTAATGTTCTTTTTTCGATTCCTTCAAAAAGATATCTGTAGTTTGCAACAAGCATAACTTCTATAGAAAAGTTTTTATTTTGCCACATGGTTGCAGATGTATCAAGACCTAGGCCTATTCCCCAGTGATGTCCATTTCCATGTACTGGCTCAAAAATATAGTCACCTTTTACAGATTTTCCGGTTGGGATTATCATTGCCATGTTTAATGCTGCCCGGCTATTTTTTTTGTACCAGAATGTGTAGCCGAGTTGTAGATCGATATCTGCTACTCCTGATGATGAATGTGATCCTCCATCGATTTTGGCATATTTTAATGGTTCTTGTAAATTTCCCGCGACTAAATTCTCGTAATTTCCGGAAAGATAGTCGATAAGTCCATTACCATTAGCTGGAATGGTTTCTTCAACTTTTTTGATATCCATACTGTTTTTAACATTTACAATAGGAGTTTTGATTTTTAAGAAAAGACCATCTAAAATACCGTCAAGATCTTGTTGATAATTTAAGTGGATTCCATAAATTTCTTGGTATGGATGAAAACTATATTTTGAATTAAGTAGATAAGCTCCTGTGCCTCTGTTATGAAACATATAAGCTGGATTTTTCATATTATCAAGGCCAGAAGATTGGCCAGCAGCAACTGGGTTATCAACACTTATTTCATTTACAATTCCAATTCCACTACCTCGATCAAAACCAAGATATTTGCCTATATCTGTTTTATTATCAGATTTTTGATAAAAAGGAACAAATTGAATTGTTCCATTATATAAAGTATCTGGTTTTTTATGTAAATTGCGATGCCATGTTGTATATTCCATTGCAAGATTACTTATCTGATCACGTGGCATCAAAAATGTTTTATCGGAATGTGTTTTTGAATTTATTGATCCCAAGAATAAACCAAAAGCCATTAGGCTTAGAGCTATTTTTTTCATAAACCCTCTCCTTTGTATTGTTTTTTCATCCTTTTTTATAAACAATTAGTATTAATATACTAATACTAATATTTGTAATTGTATACAAGAGTTTATAATAAAAAATTATATAAAAGATATTATTGGGAATTATTTTTTTTATATTTAACTCTTCTATCTTCCA
>JBHPBZ010000016.1:0-13118 GCA_042576165.1 Candidatus Babelota bacterium
ACGAGCGGCTTCGATATAATTTATCTAAACATTTTGTTAATTTAGGTTACTTAATTTAATTTGCTTTGCCAATAACTTGTGACGAGTGGCTTCGATATAATTGATTCTAAATATTCCTCGATACAATTTGCAGGGCAAATCACTCGGGATGAACGGAATTGATATAATTTTTTTCTGTTATAGCAAACGTGATGATAGGCTTCGATAAACTTTGTTCTAATGGGACGAGAGGCTTAGATACAATTTTTCTACATCCCGCTCATCCCGAGTGATTTGCCCTGCAAATTGTATCGAGGGAGTATATTAGTAGCTTAGGTACAATTTATCTAAACATTCTGTTAATTTCTTTAAAAACTTTGTGTTAATAAATAAGAAAATTTTTACAAACTACCAACTTAGTAGAGTCTATGTTGGACGGCCGCCTTTGTGAGATTTTTTTGATGACAATGTTTTTTTAAAGAACTTTTTAGTTATCGAGCTCGCGTTATTCTATATTTTATAACGTTTTAAAAGTAATGAAAATTTTTTATCAAGAGACATCTGTTGGTGCTCTAACGCTTTTATTATACATTTATATTTTATTTGGCACACAAAACAAAAAGCCCAACATTTTAGTTAGACGGGATTATGTTGGGCTAATTTTTTGTGCATTACTTAGTTGAATACAGTGCAAACTGGTTAACTGTGCGATTATTAATATTTAGCATAGGGCGTGAGCCCTATGCATAAATAAGATCTTTTTCTTGTCTTAAATTAGAATGCAATGCCGAGTTTGCCCCAGATGCCCCAGTTTTCGATTCCATCGTTGTCTGCAAATTCGTAATGACCTGCAACGCCGAGCATTAATGGATATTCCCATTCTTTAAAGATATAACCTAAACCGCCGTAGATTTTGTGTGTTACTGATGATTCTGTTTCAGCAACGCCAGTATCAATATTTGCTTTGTTGATTTTAATTGTGCCAGCAACATCGTAAGCTTGAGCAGAATTGACTGTGCCGTTACTCCAATGTTCACCAACAAGTGTTAATGCTGTGGTCATGTCGTGTCTATTGGCAATTAAACCGTATACATCATCGGTCCAATTTTTAAGACTAACATCTTCATGATCTTTCCAGAATAGGTTATAACCTAGATCAATTGAGAAGCCACCATTGTTGTATGCAAGTGCTGCAATGAAATCAAGTTGACTACCTGGTTCAACATCAACACTGGTTGTTAAAATATTAGCTGCAGGTGTTCCAGAGGTATCACCTACTTTACCAACTAAGTAATATTGACCCCAATCTAACAATGTACCAGCAGTGTTCTTTAAGCCGAGTGTTCTTGTTTCAGAGCTTTCAAAAATATATCTATAATTTAAAGCAGATGTAAATTTAATGTTTTGATCATCACCATCCCAGAGTGTTGCACCAAAATCTAAACCGCCACCAAAGCCCCAGTGGTTTCCGTTTCCAACTACAGCTTCAAAGATATCAATTCCATCAGGATCTGTTCCTGTAGGAATTGTTAAACCAAGATTGATTGACATGTGGTATTTTTCTTTGTCTAAGAATTTGTAGCCAATAACAAAGTCAATGTCAGCTACACTTGTTTCGCTGTGTGATCCAGTGAATTTTGCTTTGGTAAGACCATCTTGTTTGTTTATGTTGGCAGCAGCAGTATTGAGGAAAGTTCCTTTAAAGTAATCAGTTACATTTGCATCAGTTAAAAAACCATTTGAATCTGAAACACCTAAACGTACATCATTATCAACATTTACTATTGGAAGTGCTGCCTTAAGATAAAGACCTTTGAGGATTTTTTCTAGGTCTTGGTAGTAATCAATTCTTACTCCCCAAGCTGATTGGTCAGGATCAAGTTTAATTGTTGTTTCTGTATTGATTGTTACAGCGCTATCGTGGAAAATAAACGCGTGTGTTAAATCTTCTCCAACATTACCCAATTTAACGATGTTTTTATTTTGAAAAGCAAAATATTTACCTAAATCATCGCTTTCACTAGAATCTTGGTAAAAAACTGTTGCCTGAAAGTTTGCACCAAAGCGATCTTCTTTTGGCATGTTAATAAGTTCATTCCATGTTGTATATTCCATTGCCAAATTTACGCCGTGTGATCTTGGAAGTAAGAAAGTCTTGTTTGTTGTTGCATTTGCACTACCGAAAACGATTGATGCGAGAAGAAGTTTTTGTAAGAGTTTTTTCATAACCCTTTTCTCCTATGATAAAAAATACTACCTATAAAATACCTACTCCTGAAAATTTAATTGTTCTTGATGCTTACAAAGAACAAGTTAAATTTTTCCTGCTAAAACTTAGATGTGATTTTTGTGAAAACTTAAGATGAGAATTGAGCAAAAAAGATAATGCCCAACCAATGCCTACCGAATAAAAAAATCTATTTTTCGATTTTTTAAGATGCCAATTAATAGGTTGTGAAAGTGCCTCCTTTCTTTAATATTCTTTTTGCGATACCTACCCTAGAATATTTGTGTTAATCAAAAAGGCGATCAATAAGGCTTTTTGATATGACACCCTAAAAGATCGTTATTAATATTAGCGCTTCAGTGTGTATATTTCAAGGTTTTTTTTATATTTATTTTCAATTAAATTTTTGTTGGATGGTGGTAGCATGGGACAGCATGGTATAAAAATATTAAGTTCATGGTACTACTTGCACCAAATGATACATGATTAGTTCTGCGGTTACAACGGTACATCTTTAAAGGGGTTTTGAATAAATGGAGGTTGATGGAGGTTGATGGAGGTTGATGGAGGTAAATATAGAGAGTATTTTATGTAACATGATTTCTTAGTTAAGATTAGATAGATAAATGAAGGGTGTAAGTATTAAAGTAGATGGTTTATAAACTATGAGCAAAAAATACTTAGTTCAACAGTGATGAGCTTGATAGTTTTTTATTTTTTAAAACTTTTATATTCAAAGGTTTACATTTTGTTTAATCAAATACAGTTTCTTTTAATAATAATTTTTGTTCAAATTTTTGTTGAATCTTTTCCTGTGAGTAGTTCAGGACATGTTGAAGTTATTAAAAATCTTTTTTTTAAATTTAAAAATATATTGCCACAAGAATTTGTAACCCCTGATTTTTTAGACCCCATTTTACATGGACCAACAGTTTTAATTTTGATGTTAGTTTTTTTTAAAAATTGGTTTTACCCAATAAAAAAATTACTGCTGGGTTTTGTAGATAAAGATTTTAGGCAAAAAGATAGTTACAAAAATTTGTTCAAAATTTTTTTTAGAATTTGTTGTTATCTTGCTGTAACAACAAATATGGCAATTGTTTCGTGGGTATTTGTTAAGACGGTTTTAAAAAAAACACCTTGGTTTAGTAGCAATTACATTTTACTTTTAGGCTTTGGTGTAACAATGCTTTTGTTGTTTTTATTACTTTTGATTTCTAAGAAAAAAAATTATTCAGATACAAATTCTACAAAATTAACTTTTAAAAAAATTATACTAATTGCCTTTGCGCAGTGCATGGCTCTAATTCCTGGAATATCTCGTTTTGCATCAGTTTATGTTGTAACAAGATTACTAAAAATTAATCCACGTAGAGCTTTCCAGTTTACTTTTTTGATTCAGTTTCCATTAATTGTAGGTGGTTTTTTATTTGGTTTTTATCAATTCATGATTTTGTCGACATATAAAGTATTTTTGTTACCAAAAGTATTTTTGTTGCCAATAATTTTTACAGTTTTTATTGCGACAATATTTTCTTTTTTTGCTTTTACGTGGATAAAATCTTTAGCTTTAAATAAAAAATTAGGTTGGTTTTTTGGGTATATGTTAATTCCTATTTTTGCATTAATTTATTTAATTAGCGTAATTTAATAATTAATTGAGTTTATACGAATAAACCTTATTCGATTATATAAAGGAGAGTATATGTTTTGGCAAAATAAGAGAAGAAGTAGATTGGGTTTATCAAAGCCAAGAAATAAGGCTTTTAGTTATTATAATGAATTGTTAGCGATTATTTTATTAGCTTTTAGTATTTTTTTGTTTGTTGCATTTTATTCTTATAACCCTACTGATAGTTCGTGTTTTTATTTTTGTACTGATACAAAACCGATTTTGAATTGGACTGGAATTATTGGGGCAAATGCAGCGGCGTCATTTTTTTATTTTTTTGGAAGTGCAGCATATCTTTTTATTGCATTGTTTTTATTTTTGGTTTTTTTGTTTTTTAAACGTAAAGATATCGAAACTCAATGGCCAAAATTTGTTGGATTTGTTTTTTTACTTTTATCAATAACAACACTTTTTAGGATGTACAAAATAGATTTTACAAAAAGTTTTCCTGGTGGGTTGTTGGGAGATTCGTTTTATAATTTCATTTTTTATTTCATTGGTTTTTGTGGAACAAATATTTTTGTTTTTTCTCTATTATTTATTAGCATTGTGATTATTTTTAACATTTCTATTTTTACAATTATGACATATCTGGTCAAATTGATTTGGATGGGAACAAAATTTGCAGCAATCTCTGCTTTTAGATTGTTTACAACATTAATAAAGTATATTTTTAATAAAATTATCCAAATAATTGTTTTAGTTTTTACATCTATAGGAAGAATGTTTAAAAATATTTTTGCTAATTTAGTTAATTTTTTAAAGAAGAAATTTAAAAAGAATTCAGACAATTCAAGTTCTAATAGTGGTTCTGATAGTATGCTTGATTGGAATGATAAGAAACATGAAGAAAAAAAGAAAGAAGAGCCTAAAGATAAAGATGATATATGGCAATCGCTACAAAATATTTCAGATACTTATGACTTAAGCACAAATTCAGAACAAAGTGTTTTTACGCAAGATAATTATGTTTCTCCAAACGATAATTTTAAAGAAAATAATTTACTAGATTTGCAAAAGTTTGAAAATAAAAAAACTTTTAATGATTTTTATTTTAAAGGATTTTTACGTTACAAATTTTTAAGTTTGCCAAACACTATTTTTAATAAAAATATTTTGACTAAAGAATTTATTACAAAATTATCTGATGCATTAAATGCTCAAGAAGAGAACAAAAGATTTCAGTGTTCAACTCCTAAAGTTGAATATACTTTGCCTGACCTGGATATTTTTAAGTTAACTGATAGTGATAATGACATAGGTCAGAAAAAAGTTATTGAAGAGGAGTGTATAAAAAGGGGCGAAAAATTAGAAGAAAAATTGCGCCATTTTGGAATTAAAGGAAAAATTACGGCAATAAGACCGGGACCAGTTATAACTCTTTTTGAATATAAACCAGATATTGATAGTAAGATTAGTAAAATTGTTTCTCTAGAAGATGATCTGGCGATGGCTCTTACTGCAATAAGTATAAGAATTGTTGCTCCAATTCCGGGGAAAAGTGTTGTAGGTTTTGAAATTTCTAATCGAAAAAGAGAAAATGTTTATTTGGCCGATGTTTTACTTAGTGATGAATTTAAGAAGTTTTCAGGAAAATTGCCGCTTAATTTAGGAGTTGATCTGGTAGGCAATCCGGTTATTGAAGATTTAGTTAAGATGCCACATCTTTTGGTTGCAGGTTCAACTGGTTCGGGCAAATCGGTTGGTTTGAATGCAATGCTTGCTGGATTTTTGTGCCATTTAAAACCTGATCAATTAAAAATTATTTTGATAGATCCTAAAAGATTGGAGTTTTCTCCTTATGCGGATATTCCACATTTGCTTTTTCCTATAATTACCAATCCAAGAAAAGCAGCACCTGTTTTAAAATGGCTAGTGCAAGAAATGGAAGATCGATATGATAAAATGGCACAAGCTGGTGTAAGAAACATTGCTGAATATCAAAAACTTGTTAAAAGAAATTCAACTGAAAATATGCCATTTATAGTTTTAATGATTGATGAACTTGCAGATTTAATGATGGTTGCAGGTAAAGATGTTGAAATGCAAATTGCAAGAATAGCACAAATGGCAAGAGCTGCGGGCATTCATATGATTGTTGCAACTCAAAGACCATCGGTTGACGTTGTAACTGGTTTGATTAAAGTAAATTTCCCAAGTAGGGTGGCATATCGGGTTTCTTCAAAAATTGATTCTAGAACAATAATTGATTCGAGTGGAGCCGAAAAACTTTTGGGGAGAGGTGACTTGCTTTACATGAATTCTACATCTTCAGACTTAAAAAGAATTCACGGTGCATATATTTCGGAAAAAGAAATAGAAGATCTCACAGCTCATTTGTATATGCAGGCAAAACCTGAATATTTAGATTTGAATGAAGCATTAAGAAAAGTCAATCAAATCGAACTTAATAGTTTTGAAGATGAACTGTATCCTGAGGTGATAGAATTTGTAAGAACAAGGGATGAAATTTCTATTTCTATGTTGCAGCGCTATTATAAAATTGGTTTCAATCGCTCTGCAAAAATAATTGAAAGATTAGAGTTGGACGGCCTAATTGCTCCCGCACAAGGTAGTAAGCCGCGTAAGGTTTTACGTTCATAAAATTTAATTAATGGAAAAGTGTGTATGAAAATAAAACAAAAAGATTCTTAGTCCAAATAGAAAATTTATTGTTATTTTTTTAAAAAAGCTTGACAAATAATATAAAAAAAGTACTTTTTTCTTACTGTTAAACATCTTTTTTTACTATAGCTTTTTTTATTTATAAAAGCCCTGGCTAATTATATTATTTTGTTTTTTGCTACGATTATTTTTTAGCCGAGGTTTATTTTTTTATAGGATATTTTTTATTATGCATTTTAGCCAATATTTTTTAAAAGCTGCATTGCCTGATAGTAGCTTTGAATATATAAATTGTTCAAATTTTTTTTTAGAAAATAAAATTTGCGGTTGTTCTATTGATAGTAGGACAATAAAAAAAGATGAACTTTTTATTGCTATAGAGGGTGAAAATTTTGATGGACATGATTTTTTGGCTTTGGCATTAAAAAATGGAGCGTCAGCTTTAGTTATAAAAAAAGATAAAAAAGAAAAAGTTGATAAAATTCCACAAAAACTTTTATTGGGTAAATTATTAATTTTTGTTGATGATACTTTACAAGCTTTAATTGAGTTGGCAAAAAAATGGCGTCAAGAATTTGATTATCCTGTTGTTGGAATAACTGGATCTATTGGTAAAACTACTACCAAGGAGATATTATCGAGAATATTAATTGCCGCAAAACTTTGTGCTTACATTTCATTTAAGAATCAAAATAATATTATAGGCTTATGCCTTAATATTTTAAAAATGAGTAACAAATATAATTTTGCAGTTTTTGAATTAGGTATAAATGGTGTTGGTGAAATGGAAAAGCTTGTTGATATTTTACGACCCAAAAATGCTTTAATTACCAGCATTAATAATGCACATACAAAGGGATTGGGAAATCTTATAGGGATTGCAAAAGAAAAAAAAAAGATTTTCAAGTTTTTTAGTCAAGATAATATTGGAGTTGTTAATGGAGATCAGACTTTATTGGATTTATTTTATAATTTCCCTGTAATAAGGTTTGGAAAAAAGATAAAGAATCATGTTCAGGCAAGACGAATTCGCTTTTTATATGATGAGAAAAAAAATAAATCATTTCTTTCATTTATTCTAAAAATTTATTCGAAACAAAAACTAGTCTTACTAAAAAGTAATCATATTGGTTTTATAAATAATTCACTTGCTGCAAGTGCTATGGCAACCTTATTGGGTGTTTCTTTTAATGATATTGTAACAGGTTTGCAAGATTATGATGGTTTTGAGAATCGTTTTGAATATAAAAAATTAAAAAACAATTCAGGAATTATAATTAGCGACTGTTATAATGCATGTCCAGAAAGCATGAAGGCAGCTCTTTTGGCTTTTGCTCAATTAAAAAATAAGGGTAAAAAAATAGCTATACTTGGTAATATGTTAGAGTTAGGAAAAAGAGAAGTTTTTTGGCATAAACAGGTTGGTCGAATTTTAGGTAAAATTGAGGATTTAACCGATCTAATTTTAGTTGGTAAATTGGCAAAACATATTTTCAAAACAGCTCCGCTAGACATAAAAATCACAACATGCCTCAATTGGATTGAGGCAAAAAATCATCTTGATGATCTTTTAAAAAATGATTCTTCTCTAGATTCTTTAATCTTAGCTAAAGCATCTAGAGGAATGAAATTAGATAATCTAGTCAAAAACTTTATTTAACATTTAATTTTTCATAGCAACAAGATTATGTATGTGGCTACTTTAGTCTTGTACTACAGTTTCTTGTGTGACATTAAAAAAAAGAGTACATTTACTTAAGAGTAGATTTATTTGTTGAGATGGAGGTTGGGCGTTAAAGGAGAAATGATGAGATGGGTTAAAAATGATTCAAAGGATCCATTGAGCGATGATCATCGTTTAATGGATCATCTTTCTGGTTTGTTAGGTAAGGTTTTAAGCAATCATGATGTTGATGGTTTGCCAGATATGGTTTTGCATGAACTTGGTCATGATAATTGTTTCAGTTTAAAAAAAGCTACATATCTTATAGATAATCCTGATTTTGATCATCTTTTGGGTGTTGCTGGTTATAATTGTAACGAATGTTCTAATCATAAGGATGATCTTTGGGAAAATCCACATACCTTTAAAGATGATATGAAGCCGGCTAAATATCATAATGATATTAAAAAGATATTGCAAAGCAGTTTAAAAAGAAAAGACATTAACCTGAATGATTCAGGTGATATCATACAACTTGCAAAAGAACTGGGTGTAGAAAAGCCAGCGTATTTTTCTTGGAATATGAAGTACGGAAACCATGGACTTTTAATTTTTGAAGAGCCACAAGAATCTGTTAGCAAATGGAGAGAAGGGCTTTTGACAAATATTTCGGCATTACTTAGTTTTTGTGGTATTTGATTTTTGGATTGTTAAACAAGTTTTATAAAAACAAAATTCTTTTGAGTGTCGACTTTTTGTTTTGCACCAAGTTTGGCACATTTTTTCAGTTTTGAGTATCCTGATGAATAGAACCCGTTTTCAACTTTAAAATCCAAGTTTGATTCAAGTTTTAATATTTCTTTGTTTGTATAAAAAATTCTCCAGTAATTTTTTTCTTTTTGTATCCTTATATTGGGATGAAAAATAAAGTTCCAAGAGCAATTTTGATTTGATTGTAAATTTTTTTTATCTTTCCACCAGTCTTGTATTTCTACAAGATTTTTTTTTTGATCAAAAGTTAACTTTCTGAATTGAACTAGATTGTTTTGATGCTTTTTGTAGTTTTGAATTATAGTTAAATTTTTATTTTTTGTTATTTTGGCGCTATCGATTTGTTCTGTTTTGGGAAGTTGAAAAAGATCAAAATGGTCTAAGCTTTTGTGCAAAGAATCAAAATAAAAAGTATTGTGCATTTTATAAGATCTAAATAGATTGCGCCATTTTGTGTTTGCAGTATAAACATAAGTTCCGGGATCAACTAAAACAGGAATTCCCAAAATGCTCAAAGTTATGGAGAAATCGTCTTGATGAAAATGCCCACTAGGTTGTTTTTTGTTAAAAGTAGGGTGCCTATATGATATGTGCCAGTTTTTATTTTTAATAATAGTTAATCCAAAATTTGGATAGTGATGTGATATTGAGTCGGAATCTTTTTTTTGTAAATCTTTAATTGAATTTAAAATTTTTCCCGAATCATTATCGCCAATTTGAACAAAATTACCACTGTTATCAGTACAGTGTTCCTGGAATAAAAACATTTTTTTTAATTTAGGTAAAAAATTTGATGGTAGGTTTATGTTATTTGTTTTACACAAAATATAAAAGTGTGCAAAAATTTCAGTTACAAGCTTGTGATAATTTGTTGAACCTTCATAACTTGTTCCATCACTTTGAATTTGATGATCAAATTGTTCTAAAATTTTTTTGTAGGTTTTTTCTTTTTCCTTTTTAAAAAAATTTAGATTTTCAAACAAAAAGCATAAATAAAAATATCCAATTAAATCTGCAAGATAATGATTATTGGGTTTATCTGATGTTTCCCAATTATTTTTCAAATATTGAGCATGATCATAAAGACTGCATATAAATTTTTCTATAAAGCTAGTTGCTTTATATGATTTGTTTTCTATGTAAAACCAATAAATCCAATTTATTGCTCGAATTGCAACTTCCATAGGGCATACCCAATTTTCACCTAAAAGATAAGGGTTGTTATTAATCCAATTGTTTATTTGTTCTTGTGTAGTAGAACTTTGAAATCGAGATTCTTCCCATGGTATTTTTATATCGAAATTATATTTATCAAAAGTATTACATTCTTTTTGTTCTATTTTTATATCTTGATAGAATTCAAGTATGTTTTTTTTAGATTCCACTTTTTGTGCAAGTTTATTGAAGACAAAGGTATTTGAGTATTCAGTATCCTTGGGTAAGATTTGTACAAACTCTTTTGAACATAATATTTTTTGAAAAAGGCTTTTTTGCAAAATGTTTTTATGCAAAAGAGTTTTTTGCAAAAGACTCTTTTGTTTTATTTTTTCAAAAAATTCACTAAAACTAGTATTTAATTCATGCTTTTTTGCAATTGTTTGCCAAGAATGATTAGCGGCTTTTTTTAGGGCCACATTTTTCCAAGTAAATTTGTAAATTTTTTTATGTGTTTTTGCTTGAATTCTTTCAAATGTATTTAAAAATCCAAGTTCATTCACTCGTTTTAGAATATAAATTAATCTTTGCATTCCAAAACCCTTAGTGCTTCAAGGTTTTGTATGGGATTGTTTGTACTTAAATATGCAAGCGTTGCACCACCTCCTGTAGAAATAAAATCAAATTTATCCTGAACTCCAAAGATTTTTATTGCAGCAACACAATCACCACCGCCAGCTACTTTGTATGAGTTTGATTGACTAATTGCTTCAAGTATTTTTTTAGTACCATTTTGATAACTAGGATTTGTATAAATGCCCATTGAGCCGTTTGTAAAAATGGTTTTTGCATTAAAGATTTCTTCTTCAAATTCTTTAATTGTAGTTTTGCCTATATCAATGCAAATTTCATCAAGAGGAATACTTTCTTTTTGGTGATGTTGCAATTTTTCTTGTCCAATTTCTTTAACTGTTAAAAAATCTTTAGGAAGCACAATTTTGATATTTTTATTTTCAGCTTGTTTTAAGAAGTTTTGTATAAAATCTACAAAATCTTTTTCAATAAATGATTTTCCAACTTCGATTCCTTGTGAATATAAAAAAGTATTTGCAATGGCACCGCCAATTAAAATTTTACATGGACGATTTTTAGGTTCAAGTTCTAAAAAATGTTTTAGTAATGTTATTTTGTCTTTTATTTTATTTCCACCAACTACTAATATAAATGGTTGCTTTACATTGTCTTTTAATTCATTGAGTGCTGTGATTTCTTTTTGTATCAAAAACCCCCAACATCTTTTGGAGCATTCAAAATTTTGTGGCAAAAGTGTAACAGAAGTGTCATCTCGGTGAATTAAGGCAAAAGCATCATTTATGTAAATATCGGCAAGCGGTTTTAAGTATTCAATAAAATTTTGGCGTTCTTCTAAGTTACCTTTTTCTCCATTAAAAAAACGTAAATTTTCTAGTAACAAAATTTCACCAAAGTCTTCATGGCTTAAAGTTACAGATTTTTCTAGGTCACGTTCTAATTTTATTTGGTATTCACGCTCCAAAAACCATGATAACAAAATTTTGGTGCTTAAATCCTTATCAAAAAAATTAGTTAGATTTTGTGCATTTGGTCTTCCTAAGTGTGTCGCAAGTATTACCTTTCCCCCATTTTCTTGGATATAATTTATTGTTGGTAAAATGGCATTTAATTTGTGATCTTGTAAAATTTGTTGATTTTGTAGAGGAACATTTAAATCTGCGCGCAAAAAAACTCGTTTATGTTTTAGATCGATATTTTTTAGTTTCATTTTTTCTCTCCCAAAAGTACCCAGGGCATCCAGCCAGCATAGCTGAATATGCCGGGGCAACTTAAATTTTACAATAAGTTCAATTTATAGTATTTTAGCACAAAATAGACGCTTGGGGTGTATTTGTTGATTTAAATAATTTATTTGTTGGTTGGGTTAATTTTTTACGGGAGATGTTTTTATGCAAAAAACATTAAAATTGTTAAAAGTAGGTTTGTTTTTTTCTTTTTTAATAGGCGGAACTATTTTTACGGATTTATTGCCAAATAAGGATAAGACCGAAAAAGGCAAAAAATCTAATAAAGTTACTAAAAATGGACTAGCTTTAATTAAAGCTGCTGGGCAGGGTAGGTTAAAAGAAGTAAAAAGACTTCTGGGTGAAGAAGAAGTTGATGTTGATTCTATAGATAAAAGAGGAGAAACGGCATTAATAAGAGCAGCTTATAAGGGTAAATATGATATTGTTAGATTTTTGGTTAAAAACGGTGCTAATGTAAATAAAATAAGTAATTTTAGGGATACTGCTTTAAGTAGTCTTATAGTTTCTATTGATGCTCATAAAGAGAAAGGTAAAAGTGAATATCAAATTTATTTGATAATAAAATTTTTGTGCAAAAATGGAGCTAGAGTTTGGCATCAAGATAGGGATGGAAACACTATTTGGGATTATGAAGTTGATATGAATAGAAAAGATAAAGTCTTACTAGCTTTGTATATGGTTAAGCAGGTTGTTGGAGATTTGGTATATTTTCCTATTAGTTTATTCAAAAAAAATTAAAAAATAGCATTATATTCAATTTTTTTTAAAAAAGGCTTGTTGTAAAAAACGGGCCTTTTTTTTGCTTTTTATGATAAAAAATCTAATAAAGTTATAAAAACATTGTTTTGTATCTTAAAAATACTTAATTTATGGCCTTTTACTAAATTTGTTATTTTGTAACAATAGTTAATATAATGTGAGGTTATTTAATGTGAGGTCATTTAATGGGAGGTTATTTATAATGAATTATTTTAAAAAAATATTATTTTCTATTTTTATAGTTCTTTCGGTATCAAATTATGTTTTTTCAATGGAGCTTTCTAATCCGGAAATGAGGAAGCTAGAAAAAGTTTCAGATAGTTTTGCAAATAATGTGTTTAATAGATTAAAAGTGGATTTATCGGAGGCTTTCATAGGTGATGATGAATTATTAAAATATTTAAAATCTAGTAAAAGGCCATAAAT
>JBHPBZ010000017.1:0-12636 GCA_042576165.1 Candidatus Babelota bacterium
GGTGGACCAGGAACAGGAAAAACAACTTTATTAAAAAAATTACTCGATATCTTAAAAGAAAATAAAGTTAATTTTAAACTTGCAGCCCCAACAGGAAGAGCCGCAAAAAGAATGTTCCAGGGAACCGGATGTAATACCGAAACACTACATCGATTATTAGAATTTAATCCTTCAGTAATGGGATTTAAGAAAAATGAACAAAATGCTCTTAATTGTGATTTTTTAATTATTGATGAAGCCTCAATGATAGATGTTTTGATTTTTTGTATTTCTTGGTAAAGATGCCCATTATTTGTAATATCTGTAATAGAATACAAAATTCCTGATTTAATTCGCCGAATTGAATCTTTTTCCAAACCAAGTTTTAGAGCCAGTTTATCTGCGCTCTTAAAACCTACTCCCCATATATCTTCAACTAATCTGTATGGATTTTTTTGTATTTTTTCTATTGAGTCATCGCCATAAGTTTTATAAATTTTTATTGCGAAAGATGTTGATATATCTTTTGTTCGTAAAAAAACCATTACTTTAGAAATTTCTTTTTGATCCTGCCATGCTTTGTTGATTGAAGCAACTTTGCATGGTCCAACTCCATTTACAGTTAAAAGCTGTTCTGGATTTTTATCTATAACCTCTAAGGTTTGAGCCCCAAATTTTTGAACTAATCTTTCGGCAAATTTTGGGCCAATGCCTTTAATCATACCTGATGCCAAATATTTTTGTATTCCAATAACAGAGTTTGGTAGTTGTGAGGTGCATTCTGTTGCATTAAATTGACGACCGAATTTTTTATGAAAAACCCATTTACCTTTAAATGTAACTTGTTCGCCTTCATGAATTTGCGGAAAATAACCTTGAATTATTACTGACTCTTTAGAATTAATTTTTAGAGACAGTATGCTAAATCCGTTTTCAGAATTTTTGTATATTTCTTTTTCTAGTGTTCCACAAAGTTCTTTATTTTGATCCATAAATTTTTGTATTTTAATCTATTAAAATTATAATTTTTTTCTAAAGAGTAGCTGCCTAGTAATAATTAGCGATTTTTATTTTATTTGTTGAGTTTTTTTCCTTGTTGCTTTTTTATAATTTCATTTACCTTATATAAAATGGCTGGATCTAAGTTTTTGATGATCATATTGCCAATAATTTCAAATTCTATGCATGTGGTTTTAATAGCTTGGGTATTTACCAAAGTATCGTCAAAAAATGTTTTTGCATCATTAGGATTAGATTTAAAATAAAGATAAGAAATGTAATCTTCAGAATTTGTATTTTTTTCATTTTCAGTTTTAAGCTTAGAATCTAAAGCTTTTTGAAGTAGTGGCATTATACTACCTTTTATGTTATATAAAAGGTCAAAAAAAGGTTTTGCTGATTTTAATAATTTTATTTTATTTGTTTGTACTTCTTTTGTGATATCTTCATCTTTTTTATTTTCTTTTTCCAAATCTTCGATAATTCTTATTATTTTTGTCGCATTCGATTTGGTGGCTTGTATTTGAACAACCTTTCTAAGTTGGGAACCTAAAAATGTATTCAGAAATGATTTTTCTGTATCAGAAAGTATAGATTTTTGTTTTGCCGTATTTTCGATTATTTCATTATTATTTGTAGAATTTTCTATTAGATTGGTAGCGTTTCCTGGTGTTGTATTAATTAATGTTGATAATACTAAAATTGGAATTAATTTAGTCATTGTTTTTTTCATAATAATTATTCCTCTTATTTTTAATTTTTTTATTTACAAAATTACAAATTTTTAGGCAGCTATAAATTATACTTTTTAGTTATTTTGTTTAAAATTCAAGTGAATTTAAGTTATCAGATTAATTATTTTTTTTCAAAAAGAGGCGCCAATTCTTAAAAAGATGGTCCAATCTTTTCCCATTCTTTTACTAGAAATTGTATAATCTCCGCCAATACCAAGATTAGAGTCCCATCTTTTATGCTTTTTGATATGGGTTGCTTCGGCAAAGATTTTATGTTGATAAGAACTTGGAAGCGCAGCATTCTTTAAAAGAAGCGAGCTGGGTGATACATCATTATGTATAGCTGTGAATTTTTCTGCTTGTTGAAAATAAAAATCATATCCTGTGCCGATATTCCATTTTTTGGCAATGCTAAATGTAAATGCAGATACAAAAGTAAATATTCCTCCTGGTTTAACAGTAACGCGATAAGCTGGAGGAAAAAGAAATTGCTTTAAAAATTCTGTAGCAGGTTCGGGATTTCCTCCCAGGTAAGGTAATAAAATATTATTATTAAAATACTGAAAATCTTCTTTCGGGGATGGCATTGTTTGTTTTGATGAAATCAATCGATCTTCTTTGGCGACAAAAAAGTTGTCAAAAGAGACTCTATTCCACCAGTGAATTGAATCATGAAAAAGAGATACTTTTGCTTCGGCGTAACAACCTAATCCTAAGTGTCCATAGTTTCCAAGCCTTGGTGTGATCATATTGTCACGGATGCTATTTAATACACAAATTAAACTTTTTTCATAATTTTCGAAATCAATATTATAACTTTTTAAGTGCGGTATGTTAGAAATTATGCTTGTTGGAATTATTCCTTCAAAACCAAGATCCAAAACAATATTACTCATATTTAAAGTATTTAAACCAGTTTTTAGTCTTGTGTCTCCTAAGCCTATTTTATATTTATAAAATTCTTTGGTTTCTAAGGAGTATCCATCTTGCGCAAGAATATTTTTTATTTCGGCTTGGTCTTTTTTATTTAGCCAAAAATTTCTTTCTGAAAATTGTAAAGATGTGTTTATTTGAAAAATAAATGGACCACTAAAAAAACCTCCCTGTAAAAGTAACCCCGCTTTTCTCTCTTGAATGGAAGATTTTTTAAATAATGGTATTAAACTTGAAATTTCTTTGGAAGATAATTCTTTATTAAGTGCTTCAATAAAACATTCAAATGCTTGTTTATTAGCATCAAGGTTGATTATTTCATCTAACATATAATTCATGTTATTTGTTGAGTTGTAAAATATATTACATATTATTCCTCCGTATTCAATAGCCAATAGTTTATGAGGTATTAAATAAAGTACATCTCTGCCTTTGGGTGGTTTAGTTAGTTTCCAAACAGGATCACTAAAATTTTGTGCTGCTTCTAATAAACATTCCAGATCTATTGGGTCGCATGGAGAGCGAAATTCTTGATCATCTATGTCATCCCAATCAAGATCTGAATAATCGATTATTTCTTCAAAATTTTGTTCATTATTTGGATTGCAAAATGAATGACTAAAATTTGTCGTAGTTAATAAAATTAATATAATAATAAAAATTTTTGTTTTTAATTTAAAATTAATCATTAAATAAATTTCCTTTTTATATGCTTAATTATTTATAAAGTTTTTATTATTAAAATTTAATAGAATGATAAAAATTAATCCAACGAAATTTCAGGTATTGTATATTTACAATCTTCAGATAAAACAAGTAGAATGTCAATTTTTGTACGAATGAAAGGGTTTTTTTAAGGTTTTTCAAAAAAAATAGATTTAAAAATTCTAATCTATAAAATCTATAAAGTTCTTTAAGATTTTTTAAATTTTATAAAAAGTTTGGAGCAACTAAATATGAAATCTAACAAAACCATATTCTTTTTGGAAGGTAATATTGGTGCAGGAAAATCTATATTTTTAAAAATTCTAAAAGACAATTTAAATGTTGATATTTGTTTTGAACCAATCAATAAATGGCAAGATATAGAAAATGAAGGAAATATATTAGATCTATTTCATAAGAATACTAAGAGATGGGCGTATACTTTTCAGTCATATACTTTTATTTCTCGGATTCAATATCAAATAGAAGAAGAAATTAGTTGCAAAAAAGATACGCAAATTTTTGAACGTTCAGTGTATTGTGATCGTTATTGTTTTGCAAAAAATTGTTATGAATCGGGAAACATTACTTCCCTTGAGTGGCAAATTTATAAAGAATGGTTTTCCTGGTTGATTAAAAAACATACAAAAAAACCTAGTGCTTTTATTTATTTAAAAACAGATCCAAAAGTTTGTCTTGCGAGATTGAAAAAAAGAAACTGTTCGCAAGAAGCTTGTGTGGAACTTTCTTACTTAGAATTGTTACACAAAAATCATGAAGATTGGCTTGTGAAAAAGATTTGTATAAATAATTATATTTCGGATGTGCCAATTTTGGTTTTAGATTGTGATCAAGATTTTGAAAGCAATTTAGATATTCAAAAAGAGCATATTAAGAGTGTTGAAAAATTTATAGAAAATATTAAAAAGAATGATATATCTGGTGAAATTCAGTAGAATCATGTACAGATCTAATCGATAGGTAGTCTATTTTTTGTTCAATTTATAATTTAGTTTTGTTTCAATGATATTAACACTATAATATGATTAAAAGTAATACAAATTACTTTATAAGTTTGACAAACTGTTTTTACAGTCATAATACTAATACTATTAGAGGTACTTTTAATAATTAAGAAATACTTTATTTAGAAAGGTTTTTGATGGTCGAAGTTGTAAATTGGGTTAAGGTTGCAGCATGCATAGCCGCAGGCGTTTGTATGGGAATTGGATCAATAGGACCTTCGTTAGGACAGGGATTAGTTGGTAGTAAGGCTTGTGAAAGCATTGGCAAAAAGCCAGAAAGTGCAGGAATTGTTACAAGAACGATGGTTGTTGCAATGGCATTTGTTGAGTCTTCAGCAATTTATTCTTTGTTGGTTGCCCTTTTGCTTATGTTTGTTGTTGCTAAATAATAAAATTATATGCAAGTAAATTTAACTTTTTTTGTTCAATTAATAAATTTTGGAATTTCATACTGGTTTTTAAATAAATTTATGTTTAAGCCAGTAATGGAATATGTTAATCGTAGAAAAGATGAAAAGAATAAAACTTTAAAGGATATTAATAATAAAGAGCAGATTTTGCTTAATTTGGAAAAAGACAAAAATAAAAAGCTTTTTGATTTTAAAGTTAATATGAAATCGGAGTATTCATTAAAGCCATTTAAAGCTCCTGATATTCCAAGTACAATTTTATCTAAAGTAGATAAACAAGAATCAGAAAAGCTTATAAAAATTGTAAAAAATATGTTGATACAAAGGGTTCCTCATGTCGACTAGTTTTATAAATTTTTTTTTAGAAGTTTTATTTCAATTTACGGTCTTTTTTTTATTGGTTGTTTTTCTTGTAGATCTTTTTAAAAAGTATGTTTTGCCACTGCTTTATCAGCAAATACAAAGTATGAAATTTAGACAAAAAGAGTTAAAAGACAAAAAGCAGTTATTAATTTTAAGTAAAAATAGAATTGAAAATGAAATTGAAAATCAACAAGAAAAATTTTTTGTTTTAGAAAAGAAGGTAAAAGATTGGCGAGCATTTAAAAAATTAAATAATGAAGATAAAGCAAAAGAATCACACCGACTTTTAGATAAAATAAAAAGCAAAAGAATTATGCAAGAAAAAAGTTTGAGTTTATTGAAAATGGAGGAAATTGTAATTCCAGCTTCGATTAAATTAGCTTTTGAAAAAATAGAAAAAGAATATTATGGAGATAAAGGGTTGGAGTTATTGGAAGAATTGGTTGTTACTATAGATTCTAAAAATTAAAATAGGCCTTGCAATATGCAAGTTAGAATTAACTTAATAGCAAAAAAATATGCGTTAGCTTTTTTAAATAATTTTTTTGGTCAATTATCGGATGAAGATATTGATAAATTAATTTATTTACAAAATTTTTTAAAAAAAAATAAATTGTTTTATGTTTATTTAAGAATTCCGTCACTTTCTGGTGATATAAAGCAAAAGGCCATTGATAGGCTTATTAAATCTTTTGATTTAGGTGAACCAAGCTTAAGATTAATAGTTCTTTTGTTAAAAGAAGGAAGAATAGAAATTCTTGATAAAGTGTTATCCAAAATTGTAATGCTTTATAGATTCAGAAAAAAAATTAAACTTTTTAATGTTGCAAGTTCTCACGAATTATCATTAAATCAACAAGAAAAAGTAATAAAGTTTTTAAAAAATATGGCAAACGGTCGTGTAATAGCAAAATTTATTGTGGATAAAAAATTAATTTCAGGATTAAGAATTCAGAGCGATAATTTTTTGTGGGAACGGTCGATTGCTAAACAGTTAAGAGATGTTAAGCGTCTTATATTTAAGCAGGTAGGATTATGGTAGAAAAAGAAACAGATATTGTATCAATATTAGAAAAAGCGTTAAGCGCTCAACCTCAGGAAAAACTGGAAGAAACTGGAACGGTTATAAAAGTTGCTGATGATATTTGTAAAGTTTATGGTATAAAGAATGCAGTTAATGGTGAACTTATAGAGTTTGAACGTGGTAGCCAAGGAATTGTTTTTGATTTAGATGAAGATTATGTATCTGTTGTTTTACTTGAAACTGGCGTATCAGTAATAGAACAGGAAATTGCAAAGAGAACAGGGACGGTTTTTAAAGTTCCTGTAGGAGAAAATTTACTTGGTAGAGTGATTAGCGCAGTTGGAAAACCATTGGATTCTTTAGGTGAGATTAAAACTGGCGAAATGCTACCTATAGAAAGATTGTCTCCTGGAATAGTTGAGAGAGTTCCTGTAAATGAGTCTTTAGAAACTGGTATTGTGGTTATTGACAGTTTGGTTCCTATCGGAAAAGGACAACGTGAATTGTTGATTGGAAATAGGAGTACCGGAAAAACCTCAATAGTTTTAGATACTATTTTGCATCAAAAGGGTAAAAATGTAATTTGTGTTTATGTTTCTGTTGGACATAAACAAGCAAGTACCGCCAGATTTATAAATCAATTAGAAAAAGGTGGTGCTATGGATTACACAATTGTTGTAAGTGCTGATGCAAAAGAGACAGCCTTAACTCAATTTATTGCTCCTTATTCTGGATGTACAATAGCTGAATTTTTTATGCATAAAGGTAATGATGTATTAATAATTTATGATGATTTAAGTAAGCATGCAATTGCTTATAGAGAACTTTCATTATTATTACGTCGCCCACCAGGAAGGGAGGCTTATCCTGGTGATATTTTTTATATTCATTCCCGTTTGCTTGAACGTGCATGTAAGCTCTCCCCAGAGAACGGAGGTGGTTCTTTAACTGCAATTCCAATAGCACAAACTCAAGATGATGATATTTCTGCATATATTCCAACCAATCTTATTTCCATCACTGATGGACAGATTTTTTTGGATACTAGTCTTTTTAATCAAGGGATAAGACCCGCTGTTAATATTGGACTTTCTGTTTCTCGTGTTGGTGGTGCTGCTCAAACTAAGGCTGTAAAAAAAGTTTCTGGTTCTTTGAAATTGGAGCTTTCTCAGTATAGTGAGCTTTTAGCTTTTGCTCAGTTTGGCTCTGAACTTGATAAAGATAGTCAAAGAACTTTAGAAAGAGGTAAAAGGGCTGTAGAGTTATTAAAACAAAAAGAAAGAACTACTTATTCATTTGTTGATCAAACATTATTCTTATTTCTTTTTCAGAAGGATTATCTTGATAAACTTAAATTGAAAGATGTAAAACAGTTTTCCTTGCAGTTTGCAAGTTTTGTTAAAGCAACATATCCCAAAATTTATCAAAATATTTTTGAAACAAAGAAATTAGATGATTCCGATGAGAGTAAATTAGATAAAATTGTAACAGAATTTGAAATTATATTTTCGGAATCGTGAAATATTATACTTTTAGTTTAATATTTTTATTTTTATTAAATTTTTTTTTTATAGGTTGTGGTAGAAAACAAAAAAATATTTTTAGTTTTCCTGAAAAAAATACTGAACCACAAGTAAACAAGTTGTCGTTACCTTGTGTCAGGGGTGTTTGTACAAAAAAATTAAAAAATGGAATGAAGATATCCTGGAATCCTATTAAAAATGATAATTCTTTAAAAATTTCTGATATTAATATTACTAAAAAATTTATTGGATATGATATATACAAATTGGTTAATTGTTGTTTTGTTCCAAAAAAATCTTTAAATAATTTTCCTATTAAAAAAACAGAATTTGTTGATCACGAAATTTTGTGTGAAAAAAATACAATAAAGACTTTATGCAGTTGTTATCTGATTAAAGCTGTATTCAGAATAAATGGTAAAATCATTTCGGGACCAGTAAGTAAAATTGTGTGTGAAAAAAATTACCCTCCAACTTAGGACAAGTTGGAGGGTTGGGGGGGCGAACAATACTTTTAGTATTGTTCATTTAGGGACTCTTTAAATATTATTTCAACTGTTTATTATTGTACAAGCAAAATACTAGCAACCACATTTTCCTATGTCAAGAAAAAAAGTTATGAATATCAAAATTCGCAATTTTTTTTAAGGTATCTACTTTTTTTAAAGTAAAAAAATAGATACCTTTTTTATGTTTTGTAACTTTTATTTTAATTTTTTTTGAAAAAAAATAATTTTGTAATTTCAATGGCTATTGTTTTTGTTAACGAAAAAACTAAAATAATTATCCAATCAATAAGGTTTAGAGATACTGTATTAAATAATTTTTGCATTACTGGAAGATAAATTACTCCAATTTGTGCAATTAAGCTACAAATTACTGCAATAATTAACCAATAATTAGACAATAAATTTATTTTAAAGATAGAGTTCCTAAAACTCTTGATAGAAAAGACAAAAAGCAAAGAGTTGATAGCAATTATTGTAAACATTATTGTTCTTATATGATCAAAATTTAAACTGCTTTGCAATAAAAAGATATATAATGAAAAAAGAATAATATCTGTTATTATTCCAACCACAAATACTATTGTTTTTATTTCTTTATTTAAAATTGGTTCATTTTTTTTGCGAGGTGGCTCTTTTAAAATTTCAGGTTCCGTTGGTTCCATTGTTAGTGCAACATTAGGAAATCCATCAGAAATTAAATTTATCCATAAAATTTGTGGAGCTAGTATTGGTAGAGGATAATTAAAAATTATTGAAAGACTTATCAAAATTATTTCCTCAAAAGAATCTGAAAGTAAATAGGTTATTACTTTTCTTATATTGTCAAAAATGGTTCTTCCCTCCTTTATTGCAGAATTAATAGATGAAAGATTGTTATCAAGAAGAACAATATCAGAAATTTCGTGTGCAACATCTGAACCTGATCCTAATGCAATACCAATATTGGCGGCTTTTAGCGCCGGTGCATCGTTTACTCCATCTCCTATCATGGCTACTGATTCCCCAGCATTTTGCCATGCTTTTATTATTTTGATTTTATGTCTTGGTTCAACTCTTGCAAAAATATCTATTTCGTGAATTTTCTTTTGAAGTTGCTGTTCTGTTAATTGATCTAATTCTATTCCTAGCATAATCCCATTTTTTGCGTGTATTTCTTGGGATTCGAAGTTTTGTCTTTGGATTATTCCCGATTCTTTTGCAATATTTGCAGCAGTATCTTGATGGTCTCCTGTTATGAGTACTACTTTGATTCCTGATTTTTTGAATTCTTTTATTGTTTTGTTTGCTTGAGGTCTAAGAGGATCTTGAATTCCGAGTAGCCCTATAAATTTTAAATCGATTAGATCTGTTTTTAGATTTATTTTTTTAGAATCTTTTTCGGCTATTGCAAGTAATCGTAATCCTTCACTCGCCATTTTGTTGGAAATATTTTTAAACTTTTCAATTATATTTTGTTGTTCTTTTGTATTACACATGGCAAAAATTTTTTCAGGAGCTCCTTTTGCTATTAATTTTTCATCACTATTAAATTTATGAATTGTTGCCATGTATTTTAAATTAGATGAGAATGGTATTTCATTTATGCGTTTATATTTTTTTCTGATTTCTCTAATATCAATTCCGGATTTTTTTGCTGCTTTAAATAATGCAATTTCTGTTGGATTACCAATGATTTTTTCAGTTTTATGTTTGTAGTCTGCATCATTATTTAAAATTGAAGCAATTAAGATTTCATTAGTATTTGGTGAATTTTTTAAAGAAATGTTTTGATATTTTATTTCGCCATTTGGGGTTATAATTTTTTCAACCTGCATATGACCTTTTGTTAAGGTCCCTGTTTTGTCTGTGCAAATCACTGAAACACTCCCCAAAGTTTCTGCAGCAACTAAGTGTCGTACAAGTGCATGTTGTTTTAACATTCTTTGCATTCCGATTGCCAGAATAACAGTTACTGAAATCAACAAACCCTCTGGTATTGCCGAAACTGCAAGAGCTATGCTAATCATTATTATTTGTAAAAGCGGTATGCCTCTAGCTATCCCAATAATTAAAATTATGGGTATGATTGATAAAAAAAATATTCCTAATATCCAACCTAATTTTTTCATTTGATTTTGTAGAGGTGTTGTTACTGTTTTTGTTTCTGTTATGAGCTGTGTAATTTTTCCCAGATGAGTTTGTGAACCAGTTTTTACAACAATTCCCTCGGCTTTTCCACTCATAACGCTGGTTCCAGAAAAAGCCATATTTAATCTATCTCCAACAATTGAAGCCTTTTTTATTAACGAAATATTTTTTTTAATTGGCTTTGATTCTCCAGTTAAAATTGCCTCATCTACCTGAAAATTAATTACATTTGTAAGACGAATATCTGCAGGTATTTTTGTTCCAGCATCTAAATATACAATGTCACCTGGAACTAAATATTTTGATTCTGTATATTCTATTTTTCCGTTGCGCTTTAAATGACAATAGCGGACCTCTAGCTTTTTTAAACTTTCAACTGCACGTTCGGCTTTCCATTCTTGAAAAAAACCAAGAATTGAATTTATTACAATGGCAATAGAAATAATGATTGCATCTTTTGCATGACCAATAATAAAACTTAAAACCGTTGCAATTAATAAAATAAACATTAAAGGGCTTGTGAATTGTCGTAAGAATATAACAAAGGCACTGGTTGATTTTTTTTGTGCCAATATATTTAGGCCCAATTCCTGTAACCTTTTTTTTGCCTGTTCATCTGTTAATCCAGTGTTTAAGTTTGTTTTTAATTCAGATACAATTTCTTCGGCTGTGATTTGATAGAATTTCATTTTTTATCCTCTTTTGTATTAAAAAATCATGTAGACTTTTTGATATTTTAGAAATGTTATGTACTCTAGATCAACAAATAGAGTTTAATTTTAGGTAAAACCTAATCTGTTCACTTTTGCTTTTAAAAGGAGTAAGTCTTGTGAGTATTATGTTAAAGAAATTAAGTATATTTTTATTGACGTTTATTTTTTCAGGATCTTTGTTTTCAGGTCTTCCTATAACTACTAAAGTATTTATTTCTAGAGATAAGGCAGTACCGGTTGGAGATTTAGAGAATGGAAGTGATATTCTATCTTTTTCTATTAGTCCCACAACAAAATGTTCCCACGTGAGTCTATCCTTTTTATTTTTAAATGAATCACGAAGAAGTTCGAGTATTAGATTATATTTAATAGCTACAGAGTCCGGGCATTTTTATGTTAACAATGACCAGGTATTGTATAATGCAAGAATTTCTTCTTTTGTAAAAGTTTCTGATTTAACTATTAAAGATCAACTGTTAAATTTTGATTTAAAACCAGTAGCTATAAAAAGTATAAAACTTTTAGATAATGTTATTAATTTTGATACATATTATTTAACTGTTTTGGCTTTTTCTTCATTTTTTATTTGTGATTCAAACGGTGGATCGGTTTTAGCTCATAATGCTATAGTAGTTCCTCTTATTATTGCTGCTCCAGCTGTAATAGCCAAGATTCAGCTTATATTTACTTGTGCTACTGTTGGTATTCAAATACTATCAGCTCTTGGTGTTTTTAAAAAAACTGGCAAATGGCTAGGTAAGCTTTTTGGTAAAAAAAAGAAAAAAACTCCATCTATTACTGAAATTACTATAGATGAAACATTATTTAGTCAGGAAGATAAAACTAAAATTTTTGACTTAAAAAAGAAACTAGATAAAGATCCTACATTAGAATCGGCTCAAAAACAGCTCTTAGAAATATTAAAAAAGATAAGTAAAAGTAGTGGTGGCGGTAATGGTGGACCACCTAATTATAATGATCTTTTTGAAAAGTTTAAAAAGTATTTTGCTAATCCAAATGTATTCCCCCATATATTTAGGGAGGATAGGGGACATTTTAAGGAATATTCAACATCTAGGCTTCAATTATTTTTAGATACATTTCAAGAAAAATATTTAGTTTATATTGATAAGCATGGCAAGAGTACTTTTAAAAAGGTAGTTGATGGAGTTGGTGAAATTTGGGTCCGTTCTTATAAGGGAAGAATAACTAATGCAGGTGTTAATAATAAATGAATATTATAACTAAAGAATCAAAAATTACTGTATTTCAAGCATATAAGGCGATGTATGAATTTTTAAGTAAAGATTATAAATCTTATAAAGGTGTGGCTTTTGAGACAATCAATGGTTTGTTAAGTGATTTAATTTATGATGAAGAAACAGGAGATTCCATGGATCCTATGTGTTGGTCAAGATTTAGTAAAATATGTGGAGATGGAAAAAATGAAAGAGATAAGGATGTTGAAATTAATTTTGAAAAAGCATATAAGTCCATGATAGATTTTTTAAGTTATTTTATAGAACCATGGAAAGATGGTGAGGATAAACAAACAATTTTAAATATAATTAATTCATTAATAAATGATAAAA
>JBHPBZ010000018.1:0-12033 GCA_042576165.1 Candidatus Babelota bacterium
AATTACGAATATAATCAAGATAGTTAGAACATGCATATAAATGATATTGTTCAAAGAGATCAATTGCATTCCAAGAGCGAAAATAGTCTTTGATATCGTTTTTAGACATTGTTTTTAAATACAACAAGTTAGATAATTCTTGGATGCCTTTTTTGATTCTATAATTTTTTCTTGAGTAAGTATTGCTTTCGTTTGATTTTATTTTGAATGTATCATGAGGTTTTTGTTGAGCGTAAAAAGTTATTGTATTATAGTTGTTACATAAACAAGTTGAGAAAAATATTATTGTAAAAATATTAACAATAAAAAACTTTAAACTTTTAAACAAAATTCACTCTCATATTATTTTAAAAATAGCTACTTTGTTTGATCAACACTATTGTTTTCATTGATATACAATCACTATTTTAACAAATAGTTCAGTTCATCGTAAAAAACTAAAACTTTGTAAAACTCTTTTATTTTTTTTAAATTACAACCAAGATATTAATATTGAAGAAAACAATCAATTTGAAAATAAACTAAATAAAATTAGCCCATATTATATTTAAATAATTAATTCTGAAAAATTTGGATTCTGAAACAGGTTGGGGTTATTCTGAAATTATTTCAGAATAACCCCAACTAAATATAATTTATCTAATCAATATCTTCTATATTAGAATTAGTTAAACCACTTAATTCTGAAAATTCATTATCAGTTTTGTTGGTTGTGTATTTTATAAATTCATCAAATATTTCTTGGTTCAGCCTTAATTTAGGGACCCTTGCTTTAATTATACCATCATCCGATTTAAAATTTGTTTTTAAATCTAAATATTTATCATAAAATGATCTACATTCTTTGTTAATCAACCAACATTTAACTTCATTTAATATTTTCATTAAATGTGGTGGCACTTCAGGATTTTTATCAGGATGAACATAACGCGATAATTTTCGATAAGCACTGTTAATATCCTCTTTGCTAGCATCTTTTGGGATATCTAATAAACTATAATAACTGTATTTTAATCTACAATTTTTTAATTCACATTTATTAAATATCCCAAAATTTATTTTAGTCACATTAAACCCCAACACTAGTCCCACAAAAGCAAGTCTGGCTAAATATTTTTCTTTACCATATTTATCTTTAGAATAACAAGATTCATCAAAAACTTTACTCCAAAAACTTACCTGAGAACAAAAGTATCTAAATTTTGAATTTATAACCATATATTTTTCTTTTTGGTTTAAATATTCAAAAGATTCTTTAGAATTTTCTTTAGCAAAGCCTATTGATGCTACACAACCCAAAAGCGAAGAAAGATCCTTTAATAAAATAAATATTACTTGATCTTTTTTGGGCAAATCTTGAATCCATGCTTTGTACTTTTCCTGGGATTTTTCTGAAGTCTTAGATAAATTTATATATTTTCGAATCAAAGAATACATCTGATATGTATCTTAACCAACAATACCCCATTCCAACCAACTAACATCATTACAATTATTTTTTATTTTCAAAGCAATATTGGTAATGTCAACCACATTATATAAACCATCAACCAATATCTTCTGCTTATCTGTACCTTTAATATCTGTATAATTTTGTACAAAAATTAATGGTAATTTTGTAGATGCAGTTAACATCTCTGCAACCTTCCAAGGATTTTTATAATTAAAACCAAAACTAGTATTCATTTCAAATATCTTATCTGGATCTAATATATCATCCTGAGCAAAAAGAGGATTAATTATTAAGCAGAATAGAAAATTTAAATAAAAAAAATTTTTGTAATTAATAAATAACATAAAAGTCTCCAATAAAGTTATCAATTGTAAATAGAAATTAATTATCAAAAAGAGTAAAAGTACAACTACTACCCCAAATTTAAAACTTAGTTTATTGCTATAAAATACATGAAATTTTTAAAATACAAAAATTAAATACTTAAAAAACAGCAACTGTTTTACTTTGCCTTATCAAAATTATTTTATCCAATATCATTAAGAAGAGTTTCGGGGGAATTTTTATTTTATCATAAATAAAAACTTGAAAATAATCCGGGATTTTGTAATATTATCTTATAATTAAACATGGCCTCCCATTCTTTTTTAATTATTTCAATAGGATGTCATGTTTTCTAAAAAATTGGAATAATCACAACTTCAAAAACTTATTATGCATTACGTCTATCAGAATTTATTATAAACTACCTATGATTAAATTTGAGGTCATCGCTAAAAAATGAATAAGAACAAAATAATATTAATTGTAAGTACTTTAGCAATATTAGGAGGAGTCTTTTTTTGGCTTCACAAGAAAAATAAATCTAAAAAAGAGGTTTTGTTTAAAACTCAAACACCTAAAAGAATGGATATCATTCAATATGTAACAACATCCGGCACCCTTAAAGCAAGAGAGCAAATAACAGTAGGAAGTTTAGAAGCTGGACGAGTTGTAAAAATCCTTGTTGACGATAATGATATTGTAAAAAAAGATCAAACACTTGCAATCATTGATAATGGAATTGGAGATCTGAGAATAAAAGAACTTTCCGCAACATTAGATGAAGCTAAAGCGGCATTAAAATACGAAGAAAAGTTTTATAATCGTCAAAAACAATTATTTGAATCAAAACAAATTTCAAAAGATTTATTTGAACAATATACAAGAAATTTAGAAGTACTAAGAGCAAAAGTGGAAAAAACAAAAGCAATGTTGGATCTTACAAAAAGAACATATAGTTATACATTTATAACAGCACCTTCAGATGGAATTGTTATTTCAAAAGAAATAGATTTAGGCCAAATGATAACAGCAAGATTTCAAGCAACTGTAATGTTTGTAATTGCCAAAGACTTACACAAAATGGAAGCAGAAGTAAATGTTGATGAAGCTGACATAGGATTAGTCAAAAAGAAACAAGATGCCATTTTTAATGTTGATGCATTTCCTAAAATAGATTTTTGCGCAAAGGTAGAAAAAATTAAATACTTAGCAAAAATCGTAGACAATGTTGTAACTTACGGAACAATTCTTAACATTGATAATCCTGAATTAAAACTTAGACCTGGAATGACAACAAACGTAGAAATAAAAGTCGCAGAAGCTTACAATGCACTTGTTGTTCCAAATAAAACATTGAGAATTAATAGTTCTTATCTTGAAGGTATCGCTAAAAATTTAGAATATAAATTTGAAACTTTAAAAAATAAAGACGATGACACTGATACTGTATGGATCTTTGAAAATAAAACATTTAAAGAAATACAAGTAAAAATTGGTGTTAGAGAAGGAAGTTTGTCACAAATATCTAGCAACCAAATAAGCGACATCAGTAAAATACTTTATGAAGTCAAAGCCCCTAAAAGGGATAATACCTTATTAAAAAACGTCTTTAAGGGCTCGGGTGGAATTGGTAAAAAAAGAGAAAAGTAATGGCAAATTTAGAAACTAAAAACTTAGTAAAAACATATCAAATGGGTGAAACTAAAGTTAATGCACTTAAAGGAATTAACCTAAAAATCGAACGAGGTGAGTTTGTTGCAATTACAGGCACTTCTGGATCAGGCAAATCAACATTAATGCATCTAATTGGCTGCCTAGATACTCCAACATCTGGAGATTGTTTTATTGATGGTAAAAATATTTCCAATATGACAAAAAATGAACTCGCAAAAATTAGAAACCAAAAAATTGGTTTTGTATTTCAAAAATTTTATTTGCTGTCCGATTTATCTGCAACAGACAATGTTGCTCTCCCACTATTATATGCAGGAGAACAAGAATCAAATGCTCGTAAAAAAGCAAATGAGATTCTCAAAATGGTTGAACTTGATTCTAGAAACAATCATTATCCATATCAACTTTCTGGTGGTCAACAACAACGAGTGGCAATAGCTCGTTCTTTAATAAATAATCCCAGTTTAATACTTGCAGACGAACCAACTGGAAATCTGGATAGTCAAACAGGAAACAATATTTTAGATTTGTTTAAAAAATTAAACGAAGAAAAAAAAGTCACTATAGTTATAGTCACTCATGAATCTGAAATAGCTAACCAAACTAAAAGAATTATTGAATTAAAAGATGGAAATATTCTTTTAGATAAAAAATTAAATTAGAGAAATATGAATACTTACCAATTAACAATTACAGCATTACGATCTCTTAATAAACACAAAATGCGCACCCTTCTTACAACTCTTGGAATAATAGTTGGAGTTGTCGCAATTATTACAGTAATGTCTATCGGTGAAGGTGCAAAAAACAGAGTCAAAAAAGAAATTGAAGGACTTGGAACAAATTTTATTATAGTACTTTCTGGCTCACCTAAGCGTCTTTCTCAAAATAGGTCTGGTATAGGACATAAAACATTAAAACCCAGTGACTATAAAGCTATTATAACAGAATGTGATGATATCGAACTAGCATCCCCTGGAGTACAACAGACTGTCAAAATAATTTATAATGGATCAAACTGGCAAACAATGATCGGTGGTGTAAATCAATCTTATATAAACGTTAGAAATTGGAATACAATTAGTGGACGTTTTTTTAATAAAAATGAAGTAAAACGAAACAAAAAAGTTGTCGTAATTGGACAAACTGTTTTAAAAGAATTATTTGGAAATGAAGATCCAATAGGCAAAACAATTCGAATAAAAAAACTACCATTTAAAGTAATTGGAATACTTGAAGGAAGAGGGAAACTTCCTGACGGAAGAGATGAGGATGATATCATTTTTGTTCCATTAACAACTTTACAAAAAAAAATATCCGGAATGCATAATCAAAATTTTAGTGCAATAATTTTATCTGCAAAATTTAAAAACAGAATGAATCAAGCAGCAGATGAAATCAAAGCAATTTTAAGACAACAACATAAACTTAAAGCAAAAGATGATGATGATTTTACTATCTTTACACAAGATGATATTTCACAAGCATCAGATGCTGCATCAACGGTTTTAAATATTTTACTTTTAATAATTGCATCAATTTCATTGATAGTAGGCGGAATAGGAATTATGAACATAATGCTTGTAACAGTTACAGAAAGAACTAAAGAAATTGGAATCAGAATGGCACTTGGTGCAACAACAGAATTAATTCTTAACCAATTTATAATTGAAGCAGTAACAATTTGTTTACTTGGTGGAATTTTAGGTATAACTTTTGGCATTGCTATTGCTAAAACTGTCGGCTACTTTTTACAATGGCCAATATTTATTTCTAATACTGCAGTTATTATTTCTCTAACTTCTTCCATATTAATCGGCTTGTTTTTTGGATATTATCCCGCTAAAAAAGCTTCCCAATTAGATCCGGTTGAAGCTCTTTTAGCAGAAATTTGATAAAGTTATTCAACTTCAACTGTACTTGTTTAAATAAGTCACCATATCATGACTTATTTAAATATTTAAGTTTTTATAAACTAAAAAACAAATAATTTTCGTTCTGTTCGATTTAATTTATATGAATATTGTTCTTTTAAATACTTTTCGTTTTTTACATTAGGTAACCAATCATTAGTACCCCAGTAAATAAGTTTTTTATTTCTATAAAAACAATTACTTCTAAACATCCTACAAAGTTCATGATCATCCAATGCTGCACGAGTTACAAATAAATCAATGTCAAATTCTGTTTTTCTTAAAAAGGTTCTCCAATCAAAATAAACAATTTCAATATTATCAAGTTCTAATACTTTTATTAATTCATGCAAAAATATTTGTTTCTTTTTATTAACCTCAATTAAAATTAAATTCAAATGAGGAAATATAATCTTAAGAGGAATGGCGGGAAATCCAGCACCTGTTCCAATATCAGCAATTGTTTTTATGATATTTAAATCTAAAAAATTACGTAAAACAATTGAATCCTGAAAATGTTGCCGTGCCATTCCTGTAAAAGTAGTAATCGCTGTTAAATTTATTTTTTGGTTCCATTCTCTTAAAAAATTTGCATACATTTCAATTTTTTTAATTTGTTCATCGCTCAAGTTTTCTTTTTTGGCTAAATCAGACCAGACTTTTTTAGGATCCTTTTCTTTTACTTTTTTCATCTAATATGCTTTCTGCTTATAAATTGTAGATTTTTAAAAATTCAGTTTGTTAAAGTATTAGTGTAAAAGTTTGGGGAAATAAAACAAAAAAAGGGGATAAAAATGAATCTTTTTAATAAAAAAACTCATTTTTTTTTGTTAATGATAGTATCTATAACATTATTAAATGCAGATAATCAAATAGTACTTTATCTACAAAAGCCACCCGAACCAGTCTTAAATCAAGTTCAAATGGAGCTTGCAAGAGAAAAAGGCATTAAAAAAATAGAAGGATTAAAACAAAAAACCCCATCTCAAATAAGCAAAAAACTTTTAAAACACGAAATAAAAGCAAACCTAATTCCAAAACTAAATGGCTTTATTTCACTTTATTCCGGTTACATTGATTATTCAAATCCGGATGGATTAATATCATTTCCTTTATGCCACATTTCGCCCAAAATATATCTTGTAATAACACCACGTATAAATTTGATAAATGTAAAAGCTAATACCATTTCTCATAAAGAATTTAGCAAAAGCTCTAAAATTCCAAAGGAAATTTATCTTTTTGAAAAGAAACAGGATAAAAACAAAAACTTTTTTTGGCGTGTAAACAAACAAAATGTTCCCCTAAACAATCGGCTCAATCCGCTTTCACTTGTTCTTTTAACTAAACCTAAAAATATTTATGTGGCTCAAGGAGATTTTTTAACTAACAATAGCAAACATATAATATTTCCTGAAAATATTTATATTGTTGGAAATGTTGATAACACATCAATTTTGCTTAATACAATAGCGGTTAACAGATATTTTAATCCAATTAAATACAAAGAAGATAAAATTAGCGATATTTTATACAGAAAAATGATTTCTAATATGTAAAATTAAATACTGCTGTCAAAGCAAACTAATATATAATCCATGACATATCTAGCAATCAAACCCGATTGAATTGCAAATGTACCAATTTTGCCTTACTTGCAATTTTTGCACATATGTTCTGGCGTTGCATCAGCGGATGAAATTTCCTTGCCATTTTTTATCCAAAAATTAAATCCTAAATTAAAATCGAAATCTTATTTTTTATACATTTTATCTACTTTTTGCATACAAAGTAATAAAAAACAACATTTTACCCCATTTGACGGCCTCAACCTGGCACGATAGGCTAATTACTAAGAGAAATAAACCCTTCTTTAAATTCAAAAGTATTTTTTAAATAGAGTTTAAATCATTCTGGGTTTTGCAAGAGGTAATTTTTAAAAACATAACTTTATAACTATGGAGGTTATAAAATGGAGGTTATAAAAATGAAAAAGCGTATTCTTTTCATCTCACTATCTTGTTTGTTGATTAATTTTTCGGTTTCTTTCTTAAAACCAATGGAGAAGAAATCTAAAAAAACAAAAAAGCGAACTGCACAACAAGCAAATCTTTCTAATCAAGAGAATCAAAGAAAAAGACATAAATCAAATAAAACTAATCAGCCTAAAATTTTTTATTATCAAGATTTTACAAAAAAATTATCCAACTTATATGAACTTCTTTTTTCGTTAAAACAGAAGATGGATCCGAAAAAAAATTATTCCGAAAATAAATGCTTCAGTGATATCTGTATCAATCTTAAAATTGCAATCAATAAAAGTAAAAACCCTCAATCTTCACATAATCAGAATTTTTTAGACACCACAAAATTGTTAGTAACAAGAATTATAAATACAGTAAATAAGCTTCCACAAAATTTACATATAAAATTTAATAAATTGCTTAAAGAAATAATAGAAGAAGCACAAAACGTTAAACATGAAATAGAATTGAATAAACCTTGTTCTAAAACACATAAACAAAAGACTGAAAAACAACCCGGCAAAATAAAGAGAATTGTTAATTCATTTGTTAATTATTTTAAGAGTAATAAAAAAACTAAAAAACAAATTAACGAAGATGACTTTGATTCATCTGATGATGAATGTGAAATGGATTCAGAAAATCTTTTTCCTGAATTTGCAAATTCAAATGTACAACAAAATACACCTAAAGAATTAAATAAAAATAATATTCAAAAATTGATCAAAAGATTAAATCGTTTTTCTAAAAAATTAAAACAACTAGTAAAACAAAAAAATGAACCTTTGTTTAATCATATTTATGACAATCAAAAATTATTAGATGAAGAAATAAAAAACATAAAAACATTACAGCAAAGGTCGAATAGTATTGATTCTTTTAATAGGAAATTTGATTCGTTATCTAATGCTTTTGATAAACACCAAATTAACCAAGCATTACAAGGGTTACAAAACAGTCGAGCTGACAATGCGCTTTTAAATAAAGTATTTGCGAAAAAAAATAAAATTTTAAATTGGTTAAAGCGAGATTTTACAAGCAATGTTGAATTTAGTGAAGACAGTGATTCTGAAGAAGTTATAGTTCCAACAGAAGATGATTTAAGGGAAGAGAAGTTTAGGGGTATTTTACAAAAACAAGAAAATTTAGATAAAGCAAAAAATGGTGAAAAGAACTTAGAAGGTATTGATTTATCTGGTTTGGTTTTAAAAGACATCAATCTTGAAAATTCCAATCTTAAGAATGCAAATTTAACGGATACAAAATTAATCGGTGCAAATTTAAAAGGCGCAGACTTAACAGATGCAAAAATGCAAAATGTTGATTTGACCAACGTAGATTTAACAAAAGCAAATCTAACAAGAGTTGATCTTTCTGGTTTAAATTTAAAAGGGATTATTGCCAAGAGTGCAAATTTTGATGATACAAATCTTAGTTATTGTGATTTAAGTGGTGCAGATTTAAGTGGTGGAACTTTTACAAGAACGAATTTACAGGGTGCTATTTTAAATAGAACAAATTTAAATAATACAAAATTTGTAAGTGTGAATTTATCCGAAAGCGTTTTAGACAAAACCAAAGTTGAAGGAATTCAAATAACAGAAAAAACTAATTTTGCGGGATCAAATTTGAAAAATTTACATTTTTGTAAGAATGCAAAATTAGATGACGTAGTTTTTTATGATCCAGCTACAGGAATATCTGTATTAGAGAGTGTAATTTTCGAAGACTGTGATCTTAAAAATATTAATTTGCGATCAAGCAAATGTTCTAAAGTTCAATTTATTAAAACATCCTTAGAAAATATATCTTTTGATGATTCTAATCTAGAGTATCTGGTTTTTATGGATCAAGGTTGTATTGGTAAGAATTTAAGTTTTTATAAAGCGAGTATCGAAAATTCATGTTTTATTGGAAAAGTGTTGGATAATTGGCAGATACGACAAATGTCTTGTTCTAAGCGTACTTCAGGGATAAGTATTCCTGTTAAAATGAGTGAATGTCATTTTCGAGCTTATACTTTTATGTATCAGGACTGGAAGGGGAAATTAGAAAGCTTAATTTTTTTTACAAGAGGGCCTCAAGATTTATTATTTAACGAATTGTTGACTCCATTGGTATCTCATGGTTTGACGAATGTTGTAGGAGCAGAGGAGCCCTTAGATGTGTTTAACATTAATAGTTATTTGGAAGATGCTAATTTTAATTATGCAAAACTAAGTACTGTGGTTTTTACAAATATTTGTTTTCAGGGAGAGCCTAATTTTAAATATGTTTCTACTGCTAAAGATTCTATTTTTGAGAATGTTTATTTAGGTGAATATTTCAAACCGATGCCTTATTGGAAGCTTGTAGATCCTAACAGTCAAGCTGGACGCTTAATAAAGCGAGGTGCGATTTTTAATTCCATTGGGGAAAAAAAGCCTTCTTTGGTGGAAATAATAAAAGGAATTTTAACGACAGCGCAAGGTGCGGCTTTTGTGGCGCAAGCAATTTTATAAAAAGTTATATGGAGGTTATTATGAAAAATGTATTTATAACATTAATAAAAATATTACCGTTACTTTGTATTCATTTATCAGCTTTTGCAATGAATGATTTAAACCCAATTTGGAAGGAAAGAGCCAAAAATGATCCCAGTTTATACAATCTTTATCTCTATTTAAATGAAGTTCATGTTACTACTAACAATACATCGGGGTGTCCTTCTGGAGATGACTATAAAAATAAGGATACTCATTATTCTAGAGACGAAATTAATACAATTGGAGCAATAAACAGAAACAATATTCCTTATGACGAATCGGTATTGAGGGATATTAAGAATATGTCGGAAAAAGAATTAACAAATAAATTCATTGAAAGTTGGAAAAAATCTGGTACTAAGCAGCCTATAGACAAATACATATTAGAACAACATAATTTATATGCATGTGATAATTTTTTAAGTCTAATCAAGAAATTTCCTAGTTATTCGGAACATATAAAGCAAACTTATGATAAGTATCATAATGATGACATTTTTAAACAGATTGTTGATGATTTGGATAATATTGGTGGACAAAAAAATCGTTTATTTACAGAGATTCCAAAAAAACTAGCTCAAGCGTTGATTCCAAAAATAGGATTTTTAAAAAAATTTCGTGAAGCTGTTGCGGATATTCCTAAAAAAAAGACAAAAGCTTTTCGTGATTTTGTTAGAGATGAAGTAGATAAGATTAACAAAGAGCAAGTGGAAAAAGATAAAATTGTTGAGGATATTACTTCTTCTACCGAAGATTTTACAAAAAAATTTGGCGAACAAATAGATTCATCTGTGAATAATTTAATTTCAAATCCAGATTTAGAACCATTTGAAACAAAAATCGCTGCTACTCAAACAGTTCAAGAAAACGTAAATAATAATGAAAATACTGTTTCTGATGATTCAAAGAATGAAGAAGATATAACCGGACCACGTAGAGATAGCAATGTAATTTCTAAAGTGTCGAAAGGAATTTCTTCCAGCATAAATACAACGGTTTTTAGCGATAATATAATTGAAGGTAATGGGAATAGTAAAACCGAAAGTGGTGTTGTAAATTCAGAAGAGACAAAAGATAAGGATAAAGAAAATTCGGCTGATCAAGAAGATAATTCGGACGATAATAAAGATGATCAGGGTGATGATGATAAGCTAGAAAGTGATATGGACTTAGATAAAGATATTGATACAGGGATATTAGATATTGATGAGCAAACCGTTTTGAAAAATGAAGAGAAGTTAAGAAAACCTAAGGAGCCTTCTCCTGCCAAGCAATTTTTTAAAAAAACAGAAAAGGTTCTTGGTGGCACAATACAAATTTTAGATGGTTTAAACAAATTAATGGGAAGTAATAGATCTGCGGGTTCTAGTTATTATTGTAATCCTAGTCAAAGACATATATCAGCATTAGGTATGCGAATGCAGACTCCATCAAGTATTAGTTGGCAAGATTTACAACTTTCTCCAAAACAAAGAGCTGTTTTAAATTATCATCAAAATAATTATAACCAAAAAAATCAGAATTTAAATCGCAATTCTAGACAACCAAATACAACTACAACAACCACACCAACTACTACTTCTTCTAGCAGTGCACTTGATGACTATTACTCGCGGGAAATAAAAAGATTACAACAAGAGCATGAAGAGATTAAAAGACAATATCCAATTATTTTAGATGATCAACAATCATATAATTCTGATCATGGCCCAAGAAGAAAAGAAAAAAAGAATAATCGTTATGATCCGTATGAAAATACAACAACCCCTCATCCAGATGATTTAAATGCACAAGCCGAACAAGCGTTTCATGAAAATATTGGAACTGAAGGTTTTGTTGCAACTGCTTCTAATGGACAAAAAATTGTTATTGATCAATTACAAAGATTTATTAACAAAAATAAAAAGATAAATTCAGAATTAAGTGCAAGTTCCGGAAACAATCCTGTAATTACAAATATTTGCATTTTTACGAATGAATTGGATGACTTATCAGCAGGTATTATTTATTTTTATCCTAAAATAGCTAAAGCAATTTCTTTAATTTCTCGGAATACTTTACGTGCTGGCCAAGGTTTTTTAAAAGGTGCAAAACATAAAGCTTTAAATTTTCATCCTGTT
>JBHPBZ010000019.1:0-11792 GCA_042576165.1 Candidatus Babelota bacterium
TTCTTAGAAAATATAACCCCCTGCTCTTCTATCTTTTTTACTCCACAATTTAATAGTCTATGCCAAAATATTCAATTACAAATTCAGAAGGTTCAACAAGGAGTAAAAAAGATAGAAGAGCAGGGGGTTATATTTTCTAAGAAATTGGGCAGTTTGCCTACAAGCGAGATTTTGGAGATTGAAGAAGAAGTTATTAAAGAAAAAGAAAGAAAAAAATCGGTATTATTTAAAAAGTCAGTTGCCATTGTTGCTTTTGTTGTAAGTTCCGTTAGAAATATTGGGAATTGGTTTATTAATGTTTTTAAAGATGGATTTAAAAAAGGGACTAAGAAAAGTGAACAAAATGGCATACAAGATGGGATAAAAAACTTAAAAGATCAAAATGCTTTGCTAATGCAAAAAGCTTTGCTCATGCAAAAAGATCAGAGTTTAAAAGAATTAAAAAATAAAAGGCAACAACAGTTAGAAAAGAATTTGGAAGCAATGCAAGGGGCGGAGATTAAGTTTCAAAAAACAGTGGTGACAACTAAAAAACAACATCCAAGATGGCGAGTAATTATAGATAAATTATTTGATAATTTTTTAGATTTAATTTCTTTTATTATTAACAAAATAAAAGTTTATACACTTAGATTTTATGATAAGTTTTTAAAAATTAAAGCATCAGAATTTATTTCATCTGTTGAGCGTAGAATTAAAAAAATAGATGAAATAAAAGAGAAAGAATTTTTAAAAAAGATAACTCCATCACCACTTCCAGATGTTCAGGTATCTCCTCAGGGTCTGGATGGTTCTATGCCACATTCTACTACAGGAATGATGCCTCCTGCGCCACCGCCGGTAATGTCTACGGTTCCAGGTGGAACTGTGCCACCGCCTCCTCCACCTGTTTTAAATTAAATATTAAATAACAAGAATTTAATATTTAAACTTATGTGAACATAAAAAAATAACGTTTAATGTTTGCCAATTATTTGATTATCTGATAAATTTTGGCATATATTTTAATATTTATTTTTTAATAGATTTATTGAAATTAATGCCGAGGTGGCGAAACTGGTAGACGCACTGCTTTAAGGGGGCAGCGGGAGAAATCCCATAGGGGTTCGAGTCCCCTCCTCGGCACCATTAAGTTTTGTTAGAGTTATGGTTTCTAGTAAGGTCTTTATTAATAGGAACGATGGCGAGGGCTTGTTGGTAATTTTCGTGGATTCTTGATATAATTAGTCCAATAAATTTTGTAAAACAGTGTTTTGGTGTATGAAGTTTTATATTTTAATACAAAGTAAAATTTTTTAGGAGAGTCTGATGCAAAGTAGAGTTGCAAATTTTTTTCTTTCCAAGTTAATGTTTTGGATATTGGTTTTAATTGTAGGTTCTTATTTTTTGTTTTCTGTAGATTTCAGGCGTGTTGAATTAATAGAAAAAGAAACAGGGAAAAAATTATCACTTTTCCAAAAAGTTTTAAAGTCTGTTAATTTACCTCGATTAAAATTGGGTATTGATCTTCAGGGAGGAACGCATTTAGTTCTTGGCGTTGAGGTTGAAACTGCAATTGAAAATAGACTTAAAATTGAAAATAAAAATTTAAAACAAATTTTTGAAAAGAAAGATCTTAAAGTTTTACCGGCCAAAGAAGAAGTGAAGGGCTTAAGTTTATTTCTTTATTTTAATGACGATGAAAATGCAAAAATTTGTTACAACTTAATTAAAAGTGAGTCTCCTGTTCTAAAGACTTCGATTAAAGGAACTGTTATTACTTCGGTTCTTACTCCTGCAGAAGAGCAACGTATAAGAGTTGGCTCTGTTGATCAGGCAATTAGTGTTTTAAGTAATAGATTAAGTGGTTTTGGGGTTGAAGGTATTGTTGTTCAACAACATGGTGAAAAACAAATTGTTGTTCAACTTCCAGGTGTTGATAATCCAGAAAGAGTTCGATCCGTTATTACAAAAACAGCTCATTTAGATTTTAAAATTGTTGAAAAAGTTGCTGAAAGTAAAGGTGCTTTATTAGATGATTTTGATGGTGATTTGCCTTCAGATAGAATGATTGTAATGGGAAGAAAATCAAAAAATGGAGATGAGGATAATACTCAGGCTTATTTAGTTTCAGCGTTTCCTGATTTAACTGGGGATCATATTGTTGATGCTCGTGTTGGTTATGGTGAGTATAATAGAATGGAAGTCAACTTTAAGCTTGATAGTTCTGGGGCAAGAGAATTTAGAGAACTTACGGGAAATAATATTGGGAGAAGATTAGGTATTATTATTGATAATGTTATGTATACTGCCCCGGGGATTGAAAGTGCAATTGGGAAACAGGGTAGAATTACTGGAATTGCATCTGCTAATGAAGCAAAAGACCTAGCATTAGTTCTAAGATCTGGAGCGTTGCTTGCACCTTTTAAATTTGAACAAGAAACCAGAGTTGGTGCATCCCTTGGACAAGATTCTGTTAACAAAGGTATTTTTTCTTGTCTAATAGCCATGTTACTTGTTTTTTTATTTAGTTTGTTTCTTTACAAAATTCCAGGCTTATTTGCATGTATTGCATTAACTTATAATTTGTTTTTAGTTTTACTTTTTCTTTCTTATTTTGATTCAGCACTAACTTTACCAGGTATTGCTGGTATGATTTTAACAATTGGTATGGCTGTTGACGCATCCATTCTGATTTATGAAAGAGTAAAAGAAGAACTAGCAACAGGTATAACATTTAGAAAATCTTTGAATAATGGTTTTAAAGGTGCAATGGTTGTGATTTTTGATTCCAATATAACAACATTTTTAACTGGATTTGTTTTATTCAAGTTTGGTGGACCTGCAATAAAAGGGTTTGCAGTTACTTTAATGGTTGGTATAATAGCAACACTCCTTTCCGGCTTGTATTTTCTTAAATCGATTTTTGAATTTGTTTTGGATAATACAAATAAAAAGAATTTTAAGTTTTAGGATTTTTCAATTGGCGGCGTAGCTCAGCTGGTTAGAGCGACGGAATCATAATCCGTAGGTCCGGGGTTCGAGTCCCTGCGCCGCTACCAAATTTTTTTCAAATTTTATTTTTGTTATTATGTTTTCTATTTTTTTATTTATTTTCTCTTATCTTGTTGGTTCCATACCTTCGGGTTATTGGTTTGCAAAATTGTTTTTTAATATTGATATTACAAAACAAGGTTCCAAAAATATTGGTGCAACTAATGTTGCGAGAGTTTTTGGTAGCAAAAAATATTTTTTGCTTATCTTTTTTATCGATTTTTTAAAATCATTTTTATGCTTATATTTAATTAATTTTTTTATTTATAAAACAGATTTATTTTTGTTTTATTTTTCACAAAATGATTTTTTAATTTTAAACGCAGTATTTCTGCTTATTGGGAATTCATACTCTATTTTCTTGAAACTAGGAGGGGGAAAAGGGGTTTCAACAGCTTTAGGTATTTTGGCTTTTTTATTTTCAGTAAAATTCTTTTTATTTTTTTTATTGTGTTGGGGAACAATAATTTTTATTACCAAATATGTTTCTGTTGCTTCGTTACTTTCAGTTTATATTTTTGCATTTACTTATATTTTTCTAAATTTTTATGGTGGTTTATACTCTTATGGTTTACAGGTTAGATTTATTTTTCTGATATTTCTTTGTATATGGATAACTTATAGGCATAAACAAAATATTAAAAATTTAAAAATTTTTTTGTAATTTCAACAAATCTGCTTCGTGTTATATTTCATAACTAAGTATTTATTTAACTGAAACTTTCTTTTAAGCTCTTGACTAGATCTATTGTACAAAATACTCTAAATCAAAAGCTTATTTGTGACCCAAAGTTTTAAGTGAAGGGTTATTTTTTAAATAGATTGTTTATAAAGGTAAATAAATGAAATTTATTCAAGTGGCACAAGCCTTTGAGGAAATAGAAAAAGAATCTTCGCGGTTAAAAATTACAAAACTTTTGGCCGAGTTACTAAAAACAGCAACTCCAAATCAGGCGGCAATAATAGCCTATATGTCTTTAGGAGAATTAAATCCAACTTATATTGGAACAAGATTTAATTTTGCAGAAAAAAGTATTTTAAAAGTTTTGGCAAAACTTTTAGATAAGAGTGAGCAGACAATAAAAAAACACGCATCAAAATTGGGTGATTTGGGTTTAGTTGCTCAAGAAACGGAATCAAAGATTTTGTTAAAAAATCAGTTGTCATTAACAAGTGTTGCCAAAGAATTGAAAGATTTTGAAGAAATTTCGGGCGAGGGTGCTGTTGAAAAAAAAGAAGAAAATTTTTTAAAAATTTTAAAAAATTTAGATTCTACTTCTCAAAAATATACTGTAAGAATTGTTTTGGGAAAACTTAGACTTGGTTTTTCGGACATGACTCTTTTGGATGCATTTTCGTGGATGCAAACTGGTGATAAATCGATTCGGAAACAATTAGAAAGTGCTTATAATGTTTGTGTTGATATTGGACGAATTATAAAAATTTTAAAAGAAGATGGTGTAACGGGAATAAAAAAAATAAGTATTGTTCCTGGGATTCCAATTCGTCCTTCAGCTGCAGAGCGTTTACCTGATGCAAAATCTATAATAAAAAAATTAGGTAAGTGTGTAGCACAACCCAAATTAGATGGTTTTAGATTGCAAGTTCACATTAATAGATTGAAATCAAAGCCAGAGATTCATTTTTTTTCTCGTAATTTACAGGATATGTCGAAGATGTTTCCGGATTTAAAAAGAGCAGTGTTAAAACTTAATGTCAAAACATTGGTGGCAGAGGGGGAAGCTATTTCTTATGATTCTGAAACTGAAAGTTTTTTACCATTCCAAGAAACAGTTAAAAGAAAAAGAAAATATGAGATAGAAAAAGTTTCGAAAGAATTTCCATTAAAATTATATTTGTTTGATATTTTATTTTTAAATGGAAATTCAGTTTTACAAAAAACTCATGAGCAACGTCGAAAAGAACTTTTAATATTATTTAATAATAAAGAACTAAAAGAACAGCAAGTAATCTTTCCTATCGAAGAAATTAAAATTGAAACAGAAAAAGAATTACAAAAATATTTTAATGAAAACATTTCTTCTGGCTTAGAAGGTCTTGTTGTTAAAAAGCCTAATGCTACTTATAAAGCTGGAAAGAGGAATTTTAACTGGGTTAAGTTTAAAAGAGAAGAATCTGGAGAATTAAATGATACAATTGATTGTGTAATTTTAGGTTATTATGCTGGTAAAGGGAGGCGAGCAGCTTTTGGAGTAGGGGCTTTATTGGTTGGCGTTTTTAATAAAGAGAAAGATATTTTTCAGTCTGTTGCAAAAATAGGAACGGGTTTTAGTGATGCAGTCTTGAAAGAAGTTAAAAAAAAGTGTGACAAAATAAAGGTTACAGAAAAACCCAAAAATGTTGAATGTGCAAAAGAGCTTAATCCTCTTGTATGGGTATCTCCTGAAATAGTATGTATTATTAGAGCAGATGAAATTACACTTTCACCTCTTCATACTGCAGGAGAGACTCAAAAATCTTATGGCATGGCGTTGCGATTTCCTCGTTTTATGGGATATCGACCAGATAAATCTGAAATAGATGCAACAACAGTAAAAGAGTTGCATGAGCTTTATGCAATTCAGTTTAAAAAAGAAAAACGCAAAACCAAAACAAAAAAAGACAAACTTAATGACTTTGTAATGAATATTTTTTAAAATCTTTTTGTTATTTTTCTTATTTTTGCATCTTTGTATCGTGTTTCACATTCTTTCCAATTAATATTTTTAATAAAAGCTTGGATGTATTTTCCGCGTTCACTAGATTTGTAATCAACCATATATGCATGTTCCCAGACATCCATTACAATAATAGGAATAAAACTTGCAATGTTACCAATTTCGTGTTCTTGTACAAAAATATTTATTAATTGTCCAGTTCTGGGATCTGCACATAAAATGGCCCAACCAATACTTCTGGTTTTTCCTGTATTTATAAAATCTTTTAACCAGTCTTCGTACGAACCCCAAGTTTGCATGAGAGCTTTTTTTAATTCACTATCTTGTAGATCATAAAGATTTGATGTTAAATTGCCAAAATAATATTCATGTAAAATCATTCCGTTGTATTCAAAACCATATCTTCTTCTTCTATCGGAATATTCAAGTGAATTTACTTTTTTAGATTTAGCTAATTCAATTAATTCTTCGTTTAATTTATTGACTTGTTCAACATAACCTTTATAAAGTTTCCAGTGATCATCAATTTGTTCTTTAGAGATGCCAATTAATTTTCCTGGGTTTAAAAGTTCTTGAACTTCATATTTAAAATTATTCTTCATATTAATCCCTTTATGAGTATTATTAATATTTGATTTATTCAAAAAATATTTTTGCTTTTTAAAAAACAAAATATTATATCCAATAATTATAATTATAATAAGAGTTATGAAAAAAATAAGTAATTTTTTATATGACATATTTTATTTTTTAATTAGTGAATAAAAATATTCGGCTTCTTTGGCGGGTTCGGTAGCGTTTGTTATTGGTCCGTTTATTATAATTCCTTTAGGTTTGAGTGGAATAATCTTATGAATATTATTTTTATTGATGTTTCCTGCAATAAAAATAGGAAGTGTAGAATTGCCTTTTACATTTTGCCATTCTTCAAGTAACTCAGTTAACTGAGTTGTTTCTTGTGGACCATGGAAAATAATTGTATCAACATCTAAGGCTTTTGCATCCATTGCTGATTGCCCCATAGAATAAGCATCAATAAGATCAAGCGCTATTTTTATTCCTAAGCTACGACATACTTTTGAAGCATTTTGAATTATTGCATTACTTGTTCCTGCCAAAATTGAAATATGATTTGCGCCAAATTCAGAATATATTTTTATTATTTCGTCTACTTTGTCTACAAGTTTGAGGTCTGCAAAAATTTCTTTTTCAGGGAATTGTTTTTTAAATTCGGCTATAGCTTTTACTCCTTGGTGATAAATAAGATTTGAACCGATTTCAATTATGTCAGCGTATGGTTCTACTTGTTTAGCGATTTCTAGCGCTTTTGTTAAATTAGTAAGATCAAAAGATATTTGAAGTTTCATTAATTTTCTCCCATTGGATTTTATTTTTTAGATATTTTTTAATTGTGAGCGATGATTTTAACAAAGACTTATTTTATGATAACAGATTCTAATATTATACTTAATGTTTTTATAAGTAAGCCTTTGTTGTTGACACATTTGTTTTTGTAGTCAAACTTTTATTTTTATTTTTAAATAAAGTTTTTTTGAATATGGAATTTTTATGAAAAATATAGTTAATAAAATTAAATTATCTGGACAGAAAAAAGTTATTGTTGTTGGTGATATAATGTTGGATGAATATATTTTTGGGAATGTCGAACGTATTTCTCCAGAGGCGCCAGTTCTTGTTCTTAAAGAAGAAAAAATTGATTGGAGTTTAGGGGGCGCTGCAAATGTTGCTCTTAATTGTAAACATATTGGGTGTACCGTTGATCTAGTTGGGGTTATAAATTCAAATGATAATAGTGGTAAAAAAATAATTTCTATGTTGAAAGAAAATGGTATTAGGCCTCGTGGTTTAATAAGAAGTAAAAATCGTAGTACAACATGCAAAAAGCGTGCAATGGCAAATAACCAGCAACTATTACGAATAGATACCGAAGATGTTTATCCTTTAACAAAAGATGAATATAAATCTGCTTTGCAAATAATTAAAAGTATTATTGAACCAAATTCTATAATTTTAATTTCAGATTATTTAAAAGGTGTTGTTACAAAGGAATTAGTTGAACAAATTATACTTTTTGCAAAGGAAAAAAATAGTTTAGTTTTGGTTGATCCTAAAGGAAAAACATTTGATAAATACAAAGGGGTAAATTATATAAAACCAAACTACAAAGAATATTGCCAAATTTTAGATTATTTTAATCTTTTGAGAAGTGATTCTATTATTAACAATGGCAAAAAAATATGTGAATTTCTAGAATTAAATGGTTTAGTTGTTACTTTGGGAGAAAAAGGTATTCAATTTGTTTCGCAAAGTAATGATATTTTTATTCCTGCATGTAAAAAAGAAGTTTTTGATTTAACTGGTGCTGGAGATACAGTTTTTGCTTTTTTGGCACTAGGTTTAGTAATTGATTTGCCAATGAAAAAATGTTTGAATTTAGCTAATCATGCAGCGGCTGTTGCCGTCTCTCATCTTAAAACTTATGCAGTAAGTTTGGATGAATTAATAGATAAAAATATTGAATTAAGTGAAAAAATTTACACAAATTGGGCGTTACTGAAAATAGAATTGGATTGGTTGCGAATTGAACATAAAAAAATTGTTTTTACAAATGGTTGTTTTGATTTATTGCATTCCGGTCATATTCATTTATTAAAAGAAGCAAAAAGAAAAGGTGATATTTTAGTTGTTGCAGTAAATACCGATGATTCGGTTAAAAGATTTAAGGGTGATCAACGGCCAATAAAAAGCTTAGAAGAAAGAATAAAAATTTTATCGGCGATTAATTTTGTAGATTTTATTGTAATTTTTGAACAAGATACTCCAAAGGAATTAATTGAATATATAAGTCCTGACATTTTGGTTAAGGGTGGAGATTATCAAAAAGAAAAAATTGCGGGGTATGATTTTATGATAAAATCTGGTGGGCAAGTTTTTATTGTTGAATATCAACAAGGTTTGGCTACAACTAATATTGTAAATAAAATTAAACAAAGTATCATGTAGTAAATTTGTTTTTGTTAATAAATCTTTTTAGCGATCGGGTAAAAAAAATGAGCCCTGTATTTCTATGGGGCTAAAAATCTAAAAAATCATTATCCAATTTTTTTGCTTATTCTTTTAATTGCTTAATGGTCACAACTTGAGTTAATTATATTTTCAAATTTATTTATTGTATCATTTAATGAATATATATTTCTTACTAATGGTTTGTATTTTATTGAATCATTGTTTGAATCTCCGCAATACAATTCTTGATGGCAACCTCTAATTCATCGATATTCTTGTACTTCCGTTTAACCAAACGATTATCCCAATCATCATACTGAATAATAGAAACAAAAAAAACACCATTATTCCAATCCACATCAAGAGAAAAACCATTAGAATATTCTATAAATAAAAGATCCTTTTCTGAAATTTCCATTTTTTTCAAAAACAAAATTGTATCTTTATCCAAATCATTAAAAATTATTTTTCCATTGTAATAATATATATTTTCGAACATATTTTTTTATTATTCTGAATCTATAAAACCGAAAAATTTATAAGATTTATTAATAATATGTTTATCAAAAAATACTTTTTTATATTATTGAATCTACCTAATTCTCTTTTACCCCTTGAATTATTATCTCACCACAACATTCAGTTATCGCATTCAAAATTGAAGATATAACAAAATCATTTAATATTTGATTTTTAGGCATAATTCTACTAACAGAAAGAATCCATGTCCTTAAAACTGGATAAATAACACATCGCAACATACGTCGAATAACTCTTTTATCTGAACCAGAATAAAGACATATAAGTCGATTGGTAATTCTAAACAATATCGTATAAAACAACTGAATCTTAAAATTTTTTGCACTCACCTTTAATGCCAAAAGCAAGTTTGTAAATTCTGATATTACATGAATATCTTGCTCCAAAGCTCCCGATATTGACCGCTCTATTAACATGGAAGGTACGGGTAATATATCTTGACAAGACTCAACATCTCTTTGCAATAAACATGGAACTGATAATATGGCTTCTGCTACAGCAGAGTACGTTTTCATATCTTCCAAATCCTTTTTAGTATAAGCATTAGAAGTTGTATTTAATGTAAAACAAAAAACAAAAAGTAATAAAATTTGAAAAGTTTTTTTCATTAATGCCCCCAAGCATATTTGTGTATTAATTATTTGCAATGAAGTGTAAAGTATAAGTATTTTTCGTTTTGTGTCAAAAAAAATTAGCCTCGCATTTTACGAAGCTAATTACTAACTCAAATTATACATAATTTTAAGTAATATCTTAGGTATCAATATATTCAAACTTAAAAATTTCATCTTCTGTAAAGGTTGCTTTTTTATAATCTTTAGTTATTCGTTCTAAATTTTCAACAGCCTCATTTAATATTCTAATATCATCTTGATCTAAAAAGCTTCTCTCTTCATAAGCCATGTTTGCATAAACCGACTCCAAATTTGACCACCAATGAACAAAATCTTTTCTCACGGATTTTGGCGGATTTTTTAAACAATAAAAAATTGCTTCCAAGTCATTTATAAAATTAGATAATTTAATTTTGCCCTGCTTAAAAGAAATAATTTTATTTTCCAATAATTTTACTTGACGATAATTATAAGCTTTTTCATCATGCATTATCTTTCTCCAAAAAACGCTGATATAACATCACCCGTTTCTTTATCTGTTATTACAGTTATATTATTAACAATATCATAATGTCTTAACCGTCCTGGCTTCGGGTCTGGAGATACTTTTCCAATTTTAATTGTATTTTCCACAATAGAAGGAGTTAAACCTCTTTCTCTCAATCTATCAATGGCATGATCACAATACTTTCTACCCTTAATTTTAACCGCTTTATTTATTTTTCCAATCCTAATTTCATCGCCTTTTCTTCCAACAAAAATCGAAGGATGTGGTTCTGGCGGATTGTAAGAATTAACATTTGTTGTCTTTCCCAAATTCGTTTCTTTTGCAAGCATTTCCACGAACTGTTTTGTGGTATCAGTACCAAACTCAGAAGCAAGCTTAGCACCAAGAGCAAAATCTTTATTTGCTTCTCCAATAATCGATGTTGTTTTGTTTATGAAAAAATCTTTAACTTATCCTGAGTAAAAAGATAACTATTTTATTTTTTTTATATTCCTTAATTACAATGATCTTCAGAATTAGATAAATATTTTTCTTTGTATTGTAGTATTAAAAAATTAATCTTTATTAGTACTTTTTTTATTTTGGCTTGTTCTTGTAAAGTTAATGCTGTTCTATTTTGATCTAACATCCATGCATAAAATTCTTCAAGAATACCCCATAATGAAATTAATTTAGTAATAATTTTTTTGGGGTATTTTTTCATGTTATAAATTGATATTTCAAGATTATTTACGAGTTGATCAATAGGGATCTTGTTTGCCAAATAATCTTGAATAGTTGTTTCTATATATTTTATTTGTTGTTTATTATATTGTTTAATTTCTTTGTTCATTTATTATTTTCCTAAAGTTCCTAATTTCCCAAAATAAATTGATACGATTCGGCCATTTATTTTGTTGGTTATAGCAGTAATGTTATTTATTTTATCATAATGAGCAATTGTTCCAGATGTATTTCCAGGAAAGCATTCACCATTTTTTATTGTGTTTTCAATAGCCAAGGGTGTCAAACCTCGCAAGTTCATTCGTTCCAAAGCATGTCCAGAATATTCTCTTCCATAAATTATTTGTGGTTTAAATTTTCTTAAAACATTTCCTTTCTGCCCTTTTCTAAAAACCGGAGTCGAAGTATGTGGTTCTGGTGGATTATAAAAACTAACGTTAGTTTTTCCCCCCAAATTCTTGTTTTTAGCAACATTAATCTGCTTTTGTGCAAACTCTTTAAGAGTTAATTTATTGCCAACAGCTTTTTGTAAAGATTGTTCTTTTTTAAACAGCTTAGCTAGATTGGTAGCTTTGTCTCCAAGTGTTTTTCCAAAAACATTTGAATTTAAAAATTCTGTATCTTTTGCAAGCATCTCCACAAACTGTTTTGTGGTATCAGTACCAAACT
>JBHPBZ010000020.1:0-11323 GCA_042576165.1 Candidatus Babelota bacterium
AGGATGTTGTTGAACAAGTTGAGATAGAAAAAATAATTCGAGAAGTAAGCGAGGATATAAAAAAAGAATATAAGAATTATAGATAAGAGGAAAAAATGTTAACACGGTTTATTCATTTATTTAATTTTTGGATTTTTGGATTATTTTTTGTTGTTGGATTTAATTATTCATATCTTTTTTGTTCTACTAAGGAGATGAAAAAAATAGAAACAAAAAAAACTTTTATAGTTTCTCAGAATAATAAAAAAATAAAAAAGATGTCCAAAAATAAACTTAAAGAAAATATTGGTTGCCAGGTTAGGGATGTATTGAAGCATTGTTCTAATTTAAATAAACATATAGGTAAATTACAAATTCAAATTGCTGAAGTTGAACAACAATTATTTGAAAAAATTGAAAAATTAATAGATAATAAAGTTCCATTTAAAAAAGCAAGTAAAGGTGTATTAACAAATTCTTTTAATATTATTAGTAGTGTGAATAGAGAACTTGGTTTACAAGTTGATAGAATAAAAAATAAGTTTGAAAATAAATAAAGATAGTTGTTTAAAAAAAATAAGCTGAAAGTCAAATGAAAAATATTTTTTTAGTTGCAGGAGAAGTGTCCGGAGATAAAACTGGTGGATGGTATTTAGACAAGCTAAAGCAAAGTAATATTAATGTGAATTGCCAGGCTGTTGGAGGTAGTTTTTTAAAGAAATCTGGAGCCAAGCTTTATGATAGATTAGAAAAACTTAATATTGCTGGGATTTTTGAAATTTTGTTTAAATTACGATTTATTTTTGGCTTTTTAAAAAAGCTTGCGTCTTATATTTTAAAAAATGATTTTGATGAGATTGTCTTAATTGATTTTCCTGGATTTAATCTTAGGTTGGCTAAAATTTTAAAAAAAGCTAATCCAAATTTAAAAATCACATATCTTTCTCCGCCGCAACTTTGGGTTTGGGGAAAATGGCGAATTAAAAAACTTAAAAAGTATTGTGATAAAGTAATTGTTTTGTATCCATTTGAAGTTGATTGGTACAAAAAAAATGGGCTAGAAGTTGAGTATTTGGGGAATCCTGTTTTTGACAAAATTAAGAAATATGATTTTTTTAAAAATGAGAAAAAGTATGATCAAATTGCTATAATTCCAGGATCACGTCAGTTTGAAGTTTATAAAATGTTACCAATTTTTTTGGCAGTTGCTAAAAAATTTAAGTTAGCCTATCCAAAAATAAAAATTATCTTACCATTAGCGGAATCATTAAGTTCGCATTTTATTGAAGAAAAAATAAAAAAATTTGGATTTTATCGTTGGGGGAATGATATTAAAATTGTACGAGGTGAAAAAGAAAAATTAAAAGAATTGAGTAAGTGTTGTTTTGCCATTACTAAGGTTGGAACTGTCAGTTTAGAAGTGGCTCTTTTGGGTATTCCTGCAGTAGTTTTATATAAAGGGTCATGGATAACTTATTTTTTGGCGCGTTCTTTTATTAAGATTAAATATATGGCATTGCCAAATTTATTTTTAGAAAAGTCTGTTTATCCTGAGTTTATTCAATGGGATTGCAAACCGGATAAAATTTTTAACAAGGCTAAAGAAAGTTATAAAAAGGGTTTGATTCAAAGAGAATCTTTTAAAGATTTATATGATCAGTTTTTGATTCCATAAGTTGGTTTAATATCAAATTTATTAATTATGTTAATATGTATATTTTTTAATATTTAGAGAGGATTTACTTTATGATAAAAGCTACAAAAATAATATTATTTTCAGTTAGTTTGTTAACTGCGTTACAAACAAGTCTTGTTTGTAAAAAAAATCAAACATTCGGTAATGATGATTTGTCTAAGAATCAAAAAAATATTTTGGGTAACGATACTTATAAAAAGATAATTGCAGCGGGTCTTGGAGGAAGCATTGTTTTAAGTGCAAGCTTGGTGACTACTTTGTTTTTTTTGAAGAAAAAAAGTAGTGAAAATGTAGAATTATCGTCAAAATTGAAAAAATTAGAGAAGCTTTTTGCTGATCAATCAAAATGGAATGCAGAATCATCGTCAGAATTGAAAAAATTAGAGGAGTTTGTTGCTGATCAATCAAAATGGAATGCAGAATCATCGTCAGAATTGAAAAAATTAGAGAAGCTTTTTGCTGATCAATCAAAATGGAATGCAGAATCATCGTCAGAATTGAAAAAATTAGAGGAGTTTGTTGCTGATCAAGCAGATAAGTTTATAGAATCAATGCGTCCTTGTTCTGAAAGTGAATTTGAAAGTGAATCTGATGGGGATGACGGAACGACTTTTTATGCATGTGAGTCTAAGAATGATAATGAATTTGAGGATAATGATTCTCAAGTTGAAGAAGAAAATATAACTATAGCTGATGATTCTAATCTTGGTGAAAGTATAGTTATTAAAGATCAAAAAGATTCTCAAATGGAAGAAGAAAATATAACTGTAGTTGATGAGATGTTAGAGAAGTCTTTAGAAGAATATAATAATAAACAATAAAAAAAATAGTTAGACAACTAAAAGGGAAATAATATGGCTAGTTATAATCGCGTTATTTTAATGGGTAATTTAACAAGAGATCCTGAGCACAAACAACTTACCTCAGGGCAGAGCGTTTGTAGATTGGGGTTGGCATCAAATAGAAACTTTAAAAACAAACAAACGGGTACAATGGTACAAGAAGTTTGTTTCGTTGATATTGATGTTTGGGGTGCTCAAGCTGACAGTTCCAACCAGTATCTTAAAAAAGGTTCTGCTGTTTTGATTGAAGGTAGATTAAAATTTGACACATGGCAGGATAATGAAGGACAAAAAAGAAATAAGCATTCAATTGTTGCAGATCGTGTAACATTCTTACCGGCATCTGCTGCCCAAACAGAAGATAGTTATGCTGCAAAAACAGGTTTTAACAATTCTGAAAAGAATGTAAATAAGACAACAACTGAATTTGTTAGTAATTCTGCTAAAAATAGTGATAATAATAAAAGTGATGAAAAGTCTTTTACTGGAGAAGTTAATTTAAAAGATAAAGAACCATTTGAAGATGATTTGCCTTTCTGATCTGATTGCATTTTGAAAATACGGCGAGTTTAGCTATTGAGACTTAGTACTATTTGTCTATTTGTTGTGGGAAAAGAGCTTATTTTGTAGACAGACAAATCTTTTTTGTTAAAATATAAGTACTGTTTCTTTTTTAGGTTATACCGAGCCTAATTCTCCACCAAACTGTTTTAGGTATTAAGGTTGGATATTAAAGGCTTATTTTCAGATGTTATGTGTTATATAAAATTATTTATAATCCTAAAGCTTTATTGAAGGATTATTAAATTTAGAAAGAGTTAGAATAATGGAAAGTGACAACAAAATTGTTTTTGAAAAATATGCTATTTTTCAGACTGGTGGTAAACAATATCAAGCTATTCCTGGGAAAACAGTTGCTATAGAGAAACTGGAAGGTGAGGCTGGTGATAAAGTTGAGTTTTCTGAAGTTTTATTTCGTAAAAAGGAAGAAGACAAATTTGAAATAGGTCAGCCTTTTGTTGATGGAGTAACTCTTAAAGCTACAATTGTGAAACAAAGTAAAGGGCCAAAGTTAGTTGTTTTTAGACACAAAAGACGTAAAAAACAAAGAACTAAAAAGGGACATCGTCAGCCAATTACAGTTATAAGAATTGAAAGTATATAAAGATAAAATTTTGTTTTTAAAATTTTAATAAAAAAGCCTTCGCAATTTTGCGAAGGCTTTTTTATTAAAATTTTAAAAATTAAACTTTCCATCCCTCGATACAATTTCTCTAAAAGAGAAATCACTCGGGATGAGCGGGATGTAGAAAAATTATATTGAGTAATCTGAATAAACAGAATATTTATATAAATTGTATCGAAGCCGCTCATAACAAGTTATCTAACTTGCGTTATTTTAAAGTGTTTCTTCTGCAAATTCGGCTAAATTGGTTTGATTTCCTGCAAGAATTAAATTATCTCCTTCAGTAACTAAATAATCTGGAGAAGATAGTTGAATTTCTTCTGTTGATTTTCTAATTCCAATACATGATATATTTCGAGATTTTTTTAATTGTAATTCTGATATTGTTTTGCCAATAAAATTGCTTGGAGTTTCCACTTCGGTTATAGCAAAAGTATCCGAAAATTGCATAAATTCTAACATTGAATAACTTAAGTTGTTTGCTAGGCGAATTCCAAGGTCTTGTTCAGGGAAGACAACTTTATCAGCACCAACAAGTTTTAGTATGTTTTCATGAATTCGGCTGACTGCTCTGGCAATTATATGAGGTATTTTAAAATATTTTTTAAGTAATGCAGTGATAAGTATTGATTGAGAAAATTCCTCTCCCATTGCAACAATAACTGTATCCATATCTTCAATTCCAATAGCTCGCAATGAATCTTCGTCAGTAACATTGAGGCAAATCCCTTGCGTAACTCGATCTCTTATTTTAGCAATTATTGCTTCACTTCTATCGATTGCTAAAACCTCCATATTGCTTTCAGCTAGCGAAATTGCTAATTGATAACCAAAACGTCCCAAACCAATTACACAAAATTTCATATTTTTTTCCTTTATTTATGATTCGAAATGTCTGGATAGTGAAGACTTATTATCCAATTATTACTCTTTCTTCGGGATAGCTATAAAGTTGTTTTGTTTTTTGTGTTGTTAGTGCCAAAACAAGAGTTAATGATCCTATTCTTCCAATAATCATTGAGACTATTAAAGTTATTTTTCCTAATTTTGATAAATATGGTGTTATTCCAGTGGAAAGTCCTGTAGTTGAAAATGATGATACAGATTCAAAGAAAATTTGCAAAAAACTAAAATTTGGATCTGTTAATAGCAATATTAAAGTAACCATTGTAATCCAGCTTAATCCGAGAGCGATGACTATTGTTGTTTTATAAATTTGGTCTATAGGTATTCTTCTCCCATATATTTCTACATAATTTTTATTTTTTAAAACAATACTATAGATTGTTGCTAAAAATATTGTAAAAGTTGTTGTTTTTATTCCACTTCCTGTTGAGTTTGGGCTTGCACCAATAAACATTAGAATTATAAAAATAAAAAGAGTTGGCAATGAAGTTTGTGCCATGTTTATTGTATTAAAGCCGGCAGTTCTTGTTGTTGTTGACATAAAAAGAGAATTTATAATTTTATTTATTAAATTAAAATCTTTTAAAGTATTTTTTTGTTCTAAAAAAAAGAAAAATATTGTGCCAACAATTATTAAAAGTAATGATGTTGTAAGAACAACTTTAGTGTGGAGAGAAAAAGTCGCTTTTTTGGGAGTTTCTTCAGTTTCTTTTTTAAAATATTTGAATATTCGTGTTCCGATTTCATACCATACAATAAAACCAATTCCTCCCAAAAATATTAAACTTGTAATTGGCAATAAGATCATAGGTTTGTTGCCATATTGTATAAGACTTGTCGAAAGAAGTGCTGTTCCCGAGTTACAAAAAGCTGAAATTGAGTGAAACATTGCCTGAAAGATGGCATTTTTTGCATCAAAAAATTCTCGAAGTGGAAAATATAATATTATTGTTCCAATTAGTTCTGATATAAAGGTCATTCCTATTATTAGACTTAAAAAAGTTTTTATTTTTGTACGTAATTCAAATTCAAGAAGTTGACCCGCTACTAATTGTGTAATTAATTTTAAATTCATAATTAACGATATTAAGAAAAATGATAATGTCATTAATCCCAATCCTCCAATTTGAATAAGTGCCATTATCACGCATTGACCAAATATTGTAAAGTATGACATTGGTAAGACATGTAAACCTGTAACGCATGTTGCAGAAACCGATGTAAACAGAAGGTCAATTAGAGGAATGTCAACAACTCGTGCTTGAGGTAAAGAAAGTAGAATTGTTCCTACTATTATGACAAAAATAAATGATCCTAAAAGAATTCTGCCGGGAGAAATTTTTGATATTTTATTAGACATATCTTATTTCCTGATTACTTTAAAAGCCAAAAACTTAAAATCATTAGTATTGTAAATAATAGTACAAGTTGATTGAAATATCGGTCAATAAAATATTTGATTTGAGAACCCCAAGTGTATATTATTCCTGCAATCAAAAAAAATCTTGCACCTCGAGAAATTAGTGAAAATACGATAAATGGAATGAGTGGTAAATTACAAAAACCTGCAGAAAGAGTTATAACTTTATAAGGGAGTGGAGTAAAGCCAGCAATCAAAACTGCCCAACTTTGGTAAAGTTTATATTTTAAAACAGCGTTGTTAAATGTTGCTTCACTTATTATCCAAGTTACCATTTTAATTCCAACACTTTTCCACATAAGTGCTCCTATTGTGTATCCAAGAATACCTCCCAAAAGAGAAGAAAAGGTTGCAATGGTTGCATAAAAAAAAGAGCGTTTGCTGTTTTGTACACAAAAAAGTATTAAAAGAGGATCAACGGGGAAGAAAAAAATTGCTTCTGTGAAAAAAAGTATGCTAAGCCAAAATATTGCATATTTTGAATCAACTTTACTTGACATCCAATCATATATATTTCTAATTATTTTCATAATATGTTAAAAATATTTAAAATTATTTTAATAAGGTTTCCAAGTAATTTTCAATTTTATCAATGCTTATTCTCTCTTGTTTTAAAGTATCTCGATCGCGTACAGTCATTGATTGATTATCTAAGCTATCAAAATCGTAAGTAAAGCACACTGGAGTTCCTGCTTCATCTTGTCTTCTATAACGTTTACCTATTGATCCTGATTCGTCAAATTGAACAATAAAACCCTTCTTTTTTAATTCAGTAAACACTTTGTGTGCAGGTTCAGATAGTTTTTTTGTTAATGGTAATATTACTGCTTTAATAGGTGCAATTTTAGGATCTAATTTTAATACTGTACGTTTTTCACCTTGAATTTCATCTTCGCAATATGCATCAAACATTAGTGTTAAAAATAATCTATCAACTCCAACTGAACATTCTATTACATGAGGGATAAAGGTTTTTTGTGTTTCTGGATCTAGTATTGATAATTCTTTGCCAGAAGATTTTGTATGTTGTGTAAGGTCGTAATTTGTTCGATTTGCAATACCTTCAAGCTCTTTCCAACCAAACGGAAAATTGTATTCAATATCAACACATTCTTTTGAATAATGAGCGAGTTCATCTTTGTGGTGGTCGCGAAATCTTATTTTATTTGAATTTATACCAATTTCTTTATAAAAATTATTTCTTCGATCTTTCCAAATTTTAAAGTATTTTTCGGCGTTTTGTTCTTTGCAAAAAAATTCTAATTCCATTTGTTCAAATTCACGCATTCTAAATAAAAATTGTTTTGGTGTAATTTCATTTCTGAATGCTTTTCCTATTTGGCCAATACCAAAAGGAGTTTTTATTCTTGTCGTAGAAACTACATTTTTAAAATCAGTAAAAATACTTTGTGCGGTTTCTGGTCGTAAAAAAGCGATAGATGAGTTATCTGCTACTGCTCCTAGTTGTGTTTGAAACATTAAATTGAATTGTCTTACTTGGGTCCATTTTTTGATTCCACACTTTTTACAAGGTTTTTCTAAATCAAAATCAGGATCATCAGACCGATAACGTTTTTTGCAATTTTGACAGTCTATCATTGGATCAGAAAAGTTTTCAACATGCCCAGAGGCTTTCCAGATTTGATAATGTCCTAGTATTGAACCATCGATTAAAACAAAATCTTCGGGGAATTGGTTCATGTGTTTAAGCCAAAGATTTTTTATATTTTGTTTAACTAAAGTTCCGAGTGGGCCAAAATCGTAAACACCATTTAATCCAGAATATATTTCAGCTGCAGGATAGACAAAGCCACGTCTTTTACATAAAGAAACTATTTTTTCTAGTGTTACTTCTGAATTATTAGCCATAAAAACCTCTTTATATCACCTCAAAACTTTAATTTTCTACTATAAAATACAATCCTATATGTTATTATTGATAATATCAAGTAAGGCATAGTAGGTTATCATAACAAATTAAAATTAAAATAGCTTAGTGTGGTTTTATTTATTTTTTGACCTATTTATTTATGTTATTTTTTACCTCCGTAAAAATATTAATATTTTAAGGATAGGATTTATTATGAGAGATTTAAATTGCACAAAATTTGTTTTGTTTGTTATCGTTTTATTTTCGATTTGTATGTTAAACGGCATGGATTATCATAATTATGGTGGTGGTTGTGCTCCTTCAAGTTCATATTCTACTGGTTTAGATTGTCAACAAGCAGCTCCACCTTTTGAAGATTCCGGAAGACCTCCGGCAGAAAACCCCTATTTTTATGGCCCAAAAGATACAAAAATAGAGAAATATGGTTATAATAATAAAAAAGAGATTTTTAAAATAACAAACAGCGAAGAAATTGAAGGACAAATTTCTTTGTTTTTAGATACGATAGAAAGTTATGATCAGCTGGATTGTCTAAAAAAGATTGGGGTAGGAGAACGTTGTATACGTACAATTAAGAGTGCTATTTTTAATAAGAGTACTCTTATTAAAAATAAATACGTAGACAAAGGAAAAGAAAAAACTAATGTAATAAACAAAATATACAGGGCTTTTCAGGGAACATATCGTTATATTAGTACTTATAGAGAAAAAATAAACAATTACGCAACAAGTTTTTTGGTTAAAAAAAATAGAAGTAAAAAATATATTACAGAATCTTTTATAGAAAAGTTAAATCCGGATGAACAAAATAAACAAATAAAATTTACTGAATCTGATAAGCAGTTTATTATTAAAATTATTATGAATACGAGTAAAAGTGATTTTGATTCTGTAAGTAAAAATATAAAAAAACGAATTTTATTTAGAAAAAGTTTGATTGAAAAATTAAAGATAGAACGAAAACATTGTTTTGAAGAAATGTGTAAATTACTTCGAGAGGAATATTCATTTAATAAAGATAGTTTAAATGATATTTGCTTTGAGTTTGCAGGAACAATTTTGCAATGTAAAAAAGAAAATCTGGATATGATTTTAGATTTGCCAGATAAAAAAGAAAATCTGGATGTAAATTTAGCAGTTATTCTAATGAGTATTATTCTAAAAATGTATCCGCATAAGTTATTAAAATAGTACCCCATAGTTTTTTTATGTTTCTTTATCAAAAAAAAGTTAATGTATAATATAAGTTTTATGAATGAAATAATATTTTTTTTACATGTTATTCTTGTTGTTACTTTTTCTTTGGGTGCATTGTTTTTTGGAAAAAGTGCACTTATTTCGATGATTTGTTTGCAAAGTATTTTGGCCAATTTGTTTGTGGTAAAACAAATGACTTTGTTTGGTATGGCTGTAACATGTAGTGATGTTTTTATTATAGGTTCGGTCTTGTGTCTTAATTTGTTGCAAGAATATTTTGGACAAGAAATTGTAAAAAAAACAATTAGGATTAATTTCTTTGTAATATTTTTTTATCTTATAATGTCTCAGTTACATATTTTTTATACTCCGAATAGTTTTGATTTTACTCACAACAGTTTTTTATCAATTTTGAATTTTATGCCAAGAATAACCATAGCATCGATTTTTACATATTTTTTAGTTCAAATGTCAGATTGTTGGTTATATGGTTTATTAAAATTACACTTTGCCGGAAGGTATCTTGTTGGTAGAAATATTTTTTCTATTTGTTGTACGCAGTTATTAGATACATTATTGTTTTCTTTTTTGGGATTATATGGGATTGTTGGTTCTATTTTAAATGTGATTCTTGTAAGTTTTACAATAAAAATAATTATAATTTTTTTGACAACACCATTTGTTAGTTTTGCCAAAAAAGTTGTTAGAAATATATAAATTTAGTTTTAAATCTTTTAAAGAAAAATATATTTTATGATTGATTTTAAATTTGAAGTTATACATAGATCAAAAAAATCTAGAGCGAGAGTTGGTAAAATTCATACACCTCATGGTGTAATAGATACTCCAAATTTTGTTGCAGTTGGAACAAATGGAACCATTAAAGCTGTAGATAATAAAATAATACAAGATCTTAATTTGCAGTTGATGTTTTGTAATACTTACCATCTTTTATTGCAACCAGGAGCATCTTTAATTAAAAATGCTGGTGGAATTCACAAATTTATTAATAGATCATTGCCAATAATTACTGATTCAGGTGGATTTCAGGTTTTTAGTTTAAAATATGGTGGAGTACACCAAGAATTAAAAAGTAAAGGTACAAAAAAATACGAAGGTAGTGTCTTAAAAATAACTGAAGATGGTGTTTTATTTAGATCTTATCGTGATGGTGCAAAAGTTTTGTTAACGCCAGAAAGTTCTATTCAAGCACAAAAAGATATTGGAGCTGATTTAATTGTTAGTTTTGACGAATTGCCTCCGTATCATTTTTCGGATAAAAAACTTAAACAATCTTTAGATCGAACTCATCGTTGGGAAAAACGTTCGCTTCAGAAACATTTAGAAAATAAAAATGGTCAAGCTTTATATGCGGTTGTTCATGGTGGAATTGATAAAGAATTACGAAAACAAAGTTGTGATTTTTTAAAAAAATCACCTTTTGAGGGATTTGCAATTGGAGGTAGTGTTGGTAAAAACAGAGAAGAAATGCTTGATATGCTTTCTTTTTTAATGCCACAATTACCTGGAGATAAACCAAATCATTTGTTAGGAATAGGAGATTTAGCATCAATAGAAGGAATAATTCCTTTAGGAGTTGATACTTTTGATAGTTCTCATCCAACTCGTTGTGCAAGGCATGGTTTATTGTTTACTAAAAATGGATTTTTAAGAATTTTTAAAAAGGGAAATTCTCAAGTTTTTAGACCGATTGAAGACGATTGCTCTTGTCCAACATGCCAAAATTATACTTTGTCTTATATTTTTCATCTATTAAAAGCCAAAGAAATAACAGGATTAACCCTTGCAACAATTCATAATGTTCATTTTATGATTCAATTTTTAAATAAATATCGAGAAAAAATATTGAATAATGAGGTTTAAAAATATACTTTATTTTTTTTACATAACTTAAGTTGTGACCTATTAAATTTGTAGAAAAAGAATCAACATATCAAACTCTTATTTGTGGTTGTAAACAATTTTTGCGTACAACCAGTATTTTTTTCCAAGTTGCGATCAGCCCTTATTCCTCGATACAATTTGCAGGGCAAATCACTCGGAATGAGCGGGATGTTTGTAACAAATTCTATCTAGGCCATTCACCCCGAGTGGTTTCTCTTTTAGCGAAATTGTATCGAGGCCGTTCATCCCGAGTGGTTTCTCTTTTAGCGAAATTGTATCGAGGCCGTTCATCCCGAGTGGT
>JBHPBZ010000021.1:0-11263 GCA_042576165.1 Candidatus Babelota bacterium
GAGTTAGATAGGTTGAGTGTGATTTTTAAAAAAATTAAATTTCAAGAAGAGTAGTCGTATGAAAAAAATAAAACAAAAAATTGCAATAATTATTGGCGCAGGTCCTGCAGGTCTGACTGCCGCATATGAGTTACTAAAAAAAACAGATATTCAGCCGATTATTTATGAACAAGATTATTCTGTTGGTGGATTGAGTAAAACTGTAAAATATAAAGGCAATAGAATTGATATTGGGGGACATAGATTTTTTTCTAAATCATCAAGAGTAAATGAGTGGTGGGAAAATTTTTTAGATTTACAGGATGCTCCATCAAAAGATGAAATTATTTTAAATAAAGATTTTAAGACTAAAGGTATAAACGATCCAGAATTGACTGATAATATTTTGCTCAAAAGATCTCGTCTATCGAGGATTTTCTTTTTAAGGAGTTTTTTTGATTATCCAATTTCTTTAAGTTTTTTTACTTTGTATAAACTTGGTTTTTTGAGAGTTTCAAAGATTGGTTTTAGTTATATAAAAGCTTGTGTTTTTCCAATAAAAAAAGAAAAAACTTTGGAGGATTTTTTTATAAACCGATTTGGAAAGGAATTATATTTAACTTTTTTTAAAGATTATACTCAAAAAGTTTGGGGTGTGCCTTGTGACAAAATTGATGCTTCTTGGGGAGCACAAAGAATAAAGGGTTTGTCAATCAGTAAGGCGATTTTACATGCTCTTAAGAGTATTATTATAAAAAATAAAAAAGGTTCACAAAAAAGTATTGAGACAACTTTGATTGGGAGTTTTAAGTATCCAAAATTTGGGCCAGGTCAATTATGGGAGAATGTTGCAAAAGAGATTGTAAAAAAAGGTGGAAAAATATTTTTAAACCATAAAGCTGTAGGTTTAAAAAATGATACCCAAAAAATTTTATCCGTATCTGTTCAAGATTTAAAAACTAATGAGAGAACAGAATTTTTTGCTGATTATGTTTTCTCAACAATGCCAATAAAAGATTTGGTATCGAATTTTGATAATAAAATTCCTGATGATGTAAAAAATGTTGCAAAAGGATTAGTGTATAGGGATTTTATAACTGTGGGGCTTTTATTAAAAAAATTAAAAGTTAAAAATCAGACAAAAATAAAAACTGTAAATAATATTATTCCGGATAATTGGATTTATATTCAAGAAAAAGATGTTTGTGTTGGCAGAATTCAAATTTTTAACAACTGGAGTCCTTATTTGGTTAAAGATTTAAATAATGTGTGGATCGGCTTAGAATATTTTTGTAATCAAGGTGATAAACTTTGGAATAAAAAAGATACTGAATTTAAGAAATTTGCTATAGATGAACTTATAAAAATTGGGTTTATAGAAAAAAGTTATGTTCTTGATGGTGTAGTTATTCGTGTTCCTAAGACTTATCCTGCTTATTTTGGAACTTATAAAAATTTTGATATTGTAAAAAACTTTTTAGATAGATATCAAAATTTGTTTTTAATTGGTAGAAATGGAATGCATAGATACAACAATATGGACCACTCTATGATTACAGCGATGCAAGCTGTAGAAAATATTGTAAAAGATGAAAAATCAAAAATGAATATTTGGTCAGTAAATTCAGAAAAAGAGTATCATGAAGAAAAATAAGAGTTTTTTGGCCGTTGTTTTTATTTTATCTTTAATTTTGAATTATTCTTTTTTTGCTTTTTTTTTAATTAAAAATAAAGGATATTTTGTTTGTCACGATTCAAATGAATATAATAGCGTTGCAATACAGATATCCCGCGGAAATGGTATTAGTGATTCTGTTGGAAATCCTACATTTTTTAGAGTTCCAGGATATTCAATTTTTTTGGCATCTATTTATAAAATATTTGGGCAAAATGCTAAAATAGCTTTATTATTTCAGATTTTTTTAGCATCACTTATTCCTATTTTAGTATTTTATTTATCACTTGTGTTTTTTCCGACTAATTTTTTGTTGGCAAAATTAAGTTCTATTTTTACAGTATTTAGTTTGGGGTTGATTTTACATTCTGGCTTATTGATGTCTGAAATTCTATTTTTACTTTTTTTTCTAATATTTTGTATTCTGTTTTTTTCTTCATTTGATTTGTTTTTTTGTAAGCAGAGTTTTATCTTTAATTCATCCAAAATATTTTTTTCAGGAATTGTTTTAGGAGTCTTATCATTAATAAGACCGGTTGGTCACCCAATTCTTTTTGTATTGATTATTTTATTATTGTTTTCTAAATTTGTTTTTTTACAAAAAATTAAAAGTGTTAGCTTGATTTTTTTAGGTTGGCTAAGCGTTGTAAGTTTTTGGATTATAAGAAATTATCTATTAATTGGTTTAATTTTTTTTCATACAATGACTGGAATTCATTTTTTACAGTATTTTGCTGCAGAGGTTGTAAGTCATGCACAAAAATGTTCTTATGCACAATCTAGAACAATATTGTTAGAAGAATATAATCAGGATATTTTGAAAAAAGAAAAGCAAATAAAACACAAATTAAATGATATTCAAAAATGTTATCTTGCTCAAAAAATTGCCGTAAAATATTTAAAAGCAAATCTATTTGTGACTATAAAACATGCAATTATAAATGTTTTTAAAACATGTTTTAGTTTGAATTCTGCATATATCTTATTTTTAGATTCCAAAACTTTACCGAAATATGATCATAAGACTACAATTTGGGACAAAATAAAACGTTTTTTGTTTCCCAAGGTATCAAACAGGTTTTTATTATTTTTTATTTATCTAGAAATAATTTTATTAGCTTTAATGTTATTGGGGTTTATTGGCTTTGTTTTAATTTCATTTTTTGATTTAAAACGGTTTTGTATTTGTTGCAAAATATTACCTTTACTTGGTTTAATGCTTTTGCTTACATTTGGTTCTGGTGTTGCACGTTTAAGATTACCAATAGAAGCTTTTATGATAATCTTGAGTTTGAATTTTTGGATAAGTTTTTTTCGCACCACAATTTTACCTTATTTTTGTTATTCGTTTGAAATGAATGCCATTAGATAATCTACAAATTGTGTTACTTCAAAGTTTTGTAAACATGATTTTTTATTTTAAATAATATGAATGTAATTTAACGTATTTTGTGTTAAATTTTGTTTCACAGTTACTTATTAACAGAAAGTCTATAAGATTTTTCGTTAGATGGATTTTTATTTTGGTATTTTTTATTTAATTTATATTTAAAAACTAGGGTGGGTATTATTAATAGTATATCTAAAAATAATAAAAATAAGTTTAGTTCTATTTTAAAGTTATTCATGTTCGGACTAAGTTTGAATTTGATTTTTTTGATGTTTCCAATTTTTTCTATGGAACAAAAAAATCAAATTAATATTTCAAGTTTACAAAGTTTCAGTGGTAAAAAAATTGCAGAAATGATTTTGGATTTATCTTCGGAAGATTTATACAGAATTATAGAAAATAAAAATTTAGATAATACAAAATTAAAATTCGTAAATAAATTAAAATGTTATTTTGAAAAAACAATTTCGCACGCTTGTTTAAGCCAAATTATAAAAGAGATGGGAAAAATAAATTCAAATATTTTTACTGCAAAATCAACAGAATTGGTAAATAATAAATTTGTTAAAACAGCAAGATTTTTACATAATAGAAAATATATTTTAGTAGAAAATATTGATAATGAAATTATGGTATTTGATTTCAATGGAAATGAAAAAAGCAATTTAAGTAATAATGATATTAAAATTGTAAAACCCGTTTCTAATAAAAAATATGTTTTAAAAGTATGCAATCATGAAGTTCAATTATTTGGCATAAACAAAAAATTGATAGGAATTTTTAAATTTAAGAATAATATTAATTCTGCAACATTTTCACCAGATGGAAAGTATATTTTAATTGGGGGTGATTATGGTCTGTTGGAGGTATTGGATTTGAAATCAAAAAAGAAAATTTTGCGACTAAATAATTTTGATTCTTTACATCATGTTAAGTTTGCTGTTTTTTCACCTACTGGAGAATATATTTTAACTGTAAATAGTGATTGTGATATAACTTATGCTGGTCCTGATTATGATATAGTAAGATTATGGAAGATGCCATATCCAAAAACATTATATAAAATTTTAGATATTATTTTAAACAAGGAAGAATATACTATTACCGAAATAATTCTAATAATACTTTTTCAAAAAGAAAAATGGAACTTATTTGATTCCCCATATTGTACGCCAGAAATTGAATCTAAAATTACAAATATTTTGAACAATATTGATAATACAAGTATTGGATGTATTATTAATAATAAATAAGAAAATTAAAAAGTAGTAAAAAAAATAGAGTAGGATATGGTTTTAAAAAATATTATTTTAAAGCAAAAATATTTTTTATTTTTTTTGTTTTTCGCCTCTTTTATTACAAGAATTTTATTTTTTGGTTTTTATCTAAGCAATAACAACAAATATTGGAATTATGACACTAGAGTTTATCATCAAGTTGCACAGCAAATATCAAATGGCAATGGGATTAAAAATGAGGATGGATCTTGTCATTTTTATCGTGTTCCTGGTTATTCTTTGTTTTTAGCAGCTTGCTATAAATTTTTTGATTTTGATCTTAAAAAAGCTTTGTTGATACAAGCTTTTTTAGCGTCATTAATTCCATTATTAATCTTTTTTATTTCTTTGATATTATTTCCCAATAGTTTTTTATTAGCAAAATTATCATCTTTTTTAAGTATTGTGCATTTGGGATATTTGGTCTTTTCTGGTATTGCAATGACTGAGATTTTTTTTGTTTTTTTCTTTTATCTTTTTTTAATCTTTTTTTTAAATAATTTAAATTTATTTTTTTGTAAAAAAAGTAATCTAAATATTTTTTTAAAACAATTGTTTTTGGCGGGTGTTTTTTTGGGTTTGGCATCTATGTTTAGGCCTGTTGGGCATTATCTAATTTTTTCATCAATGTTTTTAATATTAGTTTCGAGTCTAGATTGGGTTGCAAATTTTAGAAAAATATTATTTTTATTTATGGGTTGGTTTTTAATTGTTTTTACTTGGCTTTTGCGTAATTGGCTTTTAACTGGTTGTATTTTTTTCCATACACTATCTGGAGTGCATTTCTTAAAACATTTAGGTGCGCGAGTTTTAATGAATCAATGCAATTGTTCATATTCTGTTGCTTTGCAAAATCTGAACAATGAATGGAACGATGATAGAACAAATAAAGAAAAACAATTAAATAGAAAGATAAGTGAAATAGAAAATTGTATTTTGGCTGAAAATATCACAATTAAATATTTAAAGAAAAATCCATTATTAAGTCTTAAGCATTGTTTTATTAACATGTTTAAGACTTGTTTTTCTTTGTTTTCTGCGGAGCTTTTGTTTATTGATTCTGGTGGAAAATTGCCAAGTTATTCAAACAAAAGAACTGTGAAAGATATTTTATTTAGATTTTTGTTTCCTGATACAAACAACTTTTATTTAAAAATTATTATTTATTTAGAAATTTTATTTATGTTTTATTTATGGTTAGGTTTTGTTGGATTTATTTTTAAATCTTTCCTTAATTTAGATTATTTTTGTGTTCTAGCAAAAACTTTTACATTTATTTTTATTTTTGTTTTTATTTCCTTAGCGTGTGGTTTTGCAAGATTAAGGTTGTCGGTTGAATGCTTTTTGATAATCTTATCCTTAAGGTTTTGGATTGATTGTTTTTATAAAAAAACGGGAATGGATTATGACTAAAAAAAAAGTAGTAATTGTTGGTAGTGGTCCTGCTGGTTTGACTGCTGGTTTTGAATTGTTAAAAAACGGAAACTTCCAGGTTCAATTACTAGAAAAAGATTATTGTGTTGGGGGACTTTCTAAAACTACAAAATACAAAAGTTGTAAATTTGATATTGGACCTCATCATTTTATTACCGAATCTGCAAATATAGAAAAATGGTGGAAAGATTTAATGCTGGAAGAGGAGGTTAAGGGTAATAGATTTGAGGAGTTAAGACGTTTTACGCGTATTTATTATAATAAACATTTTTTTCATTATCCTTTGCAGGCTTTAAATGTTTTAAAAGGATTATCTTTATTTGAATGTATAAAGTGTGTTTTAAGTTATATTAAAATTCGGTTGTTTCCAATTAAAAATATTTCTTCTTTTCAGGATTGGGTAACTAATAAATTTGGATATAGACTTTTTAGTATTTTTTTTAAAACGTATACAGAAAAACTTTGGGGAATTTCTTGCAAAAAAATATCTTGTGATTGGGCTGCTCAAAGAATAAAAGGGTTTTCTTTGTCAAAAGCAATGTTTTATGCATTTTTCGGAAAATGGTTTACAAAAAATGCGCCAAGAACATTAAGTGACAAGTTTTATTACCCAACTGATGGAGCTGGAACTTTATGGCAAAAGGTTGCTGATAAAATTCAAGAAAATAATGGATTAATAAATTTAAATAGCGATGTTGTTGGAATAAAACATAAAGATTCTAAGATCACATCTTTTTTAGCGGTAAATAGCAAATCAAATGATTTTGGAGCTAAAAAAATTACAAAATTTAAAGGTGATTATTTTTTTTCTACCATGCCTATTAAGAATTTAATTTTGGCTTTAGATCCTCTTCCAAATAAAAAAATTGTTAATGCTGCAAAGAGACTTTGTTATAGAAGTTTGATAACTATCAATTTGATTGTAGATAAAAAGGATATTTGTCCAGATCATTGGCTATATATTCATGAAAAAGAAGTTGATATGGTTCGTATTGGAAATATGAATAATTTTTCATTAAAAATGGTTGATGTAAAAAATCATACTGCTTTAAGTCTTGAATATTTTACATTTTTTAACGATAGGCTATGGAATTTATCTGATGACCAATTAATTGAATTAGGCAAAAAAGAATTACAAAAAATAGGAATTGTAAAAAAAGAAAAAGTTTTGGATGGGATGGTTCTTCGTGAAGAATATGCATATCCTGTGTATATTGGAAATTATAAAAAAGATTTAAATATAGTTTTAAATTTTTTGTCTAAGTTTTCGAATTTACAACTTATGGGTCGTAATGGCCTACACCGTTATAATAATATGGATATTGCTATGATTTCGGCGATGGAAGCTGTTGATAAAGTTTTAAATCAAAATTTAGGTTTAATAAACGTTGATAAGAAAAAATCAAACAGTGTATTTTTAAATAAAAAAACTGAAAAGTTTGTTTAATTAGTTTTTTATAAATACTAAGCTTTTAATCCTTCAATAATATACAAGCTTGGTAATCAGAAAATTGTGGAAGCGGTTTATTTTCTTTTAAAAGTACCCAATTGTCTTTAAGATAGTTTATAAAATATTGAGATTCACATCTTAAGACACAATTTACGTTTATTTGATTATGTAATGATTTATTTCCATGAAGTGATATTTGGTATAGATTTTTTAGATTCCATAATTCAGATGGTATTTTTTGTATGTCATTATTATCGACATTTAGAGACTGCAATGTTTCTAATCGATTTATATCTTGAGGTAAAGCTTTTAGACAATTATATGAAGCTGAAATAGATTTTAAATTTTTCATTAAACAAATGTTTTCTGGTAAATATAGTAATTCATTGTTATGCAGGCGGAGATATTTCAATTTTTTTAAATAATGAATATTTGTTGGTATAGAAGTTAATTTATTATTTGTGGCATGGATACGTTTAAGATTTTTAAAATTTAAAATCTCTTCTGGTAAAATTGATAAAAGATTGTGGTCTAGGTAAATTTCTTCAAGTTTTAAAATATCCTTATGGTTTTTTTCTTGAATATCTTGGAGTACTAATTGTAGGTCAATGGTTTTTAGATTAAGGTTTCCTAGTTGTAATTGTTTTTTTCCATGTTTTTTATAATATTTAATCATCTCTGTTAATTCTTCGGCTTTTACAAATTGTTTGTCTTTTACAGTTGTATCAACTTGTTTTTTGTAGTCCATGCTATTAGATTTTTGAAATATTATTATTGATAATAAAATAATTTTGAATATTAATGATTTCATAATTTTTCCCCTTTTTTATATTTTAAATTATAAAGATAAGTTATGAATTTAGCAATTTGTAAGTTAATTCATTTTAATAATAAAATTAATTTTTGTTTACTATAAAAAAAAATAAAAATGTTTATAATGATAGCTGCAAGAAAAACAGTACAGGATTTGCATTTGAAACGTGGACAATATTAATTTTGTTGGCAATTTTTAATTGAATTCTGACGATATGTGTGAAATATAAAAAAAATTTGTTTTCACTTATTTTCTTTTTTTGTTCTATCATTTTATATTTAAATGTTCCATCCTATAACTCGCACAAAGATATCGATTCTTCAGCTTATACAAGCAATGCTTTAAGATTCAAGCAAGCAAATAGTTTTATAAATACTAGTAACTTTAATGATATTCCATATTATTCTTTAGGATATGCATTCTTTATTGGATTAGTTTATAAAGTTTTTGGAGTAAAAGATTTTTTTATTATATGGATTCAATTTTTATTAGCTCTTGTAACAGGTTTTTTAATTTTTAGGATTACAAAAAATATTTTTGGCAAAACTGTTGGATTAATATCATTTTTTCTATTTTCAATAAATCTTGGTTTTCTTGTTTTTACCCAATTTATTCTTACAGAAATTTTACTCGTATTTTTATTAACTTTTTTTGTTGATCAGTTTGTTTTTTTTATTAATAATCAAAAATTTATTAATTTAATGTTATCAGCATTGTTTCTAGGTATTTCTATTGCTGTAAAACCGGCAGCTTTATATTTTATTTTTTTATTAATTCCACTTATATTTTTTTTCAGTAAAAAACGAAAGTTTTTTACTGAATTTGATTGGAGAATTGGTTTAAAAAATATTTTTATTTTTTCTTTGTTTTTTTATTTACCTGTAATTGGATATATGTGTTTTAATAAGTCTACTTTTAATCAATTTAGAGTTGGTGGTTTAGCCAATGAGAATTTGTATCTTTATTTTTTTCCTAAGGTATTGGCTAAGCAAAATCAAACTAATATTAAGAAAGAAACACAATATTTATCTTCGCTTTTAACTGGCAATAAGTTAGAGAATAATAGTTGGGCAAAAATTCAATCTTTATTTTTTAAAAAATTAAAGAAAAATCCATTTATTTTTATAAAAGTTTGGTTAACCAATGTTACTAAAACATTTTTAGGTCTTTATACAACTAATTTAAAGGTTTTATTAGAAGTAACAACAAGAGGTGGTGATGTTTCGTTTTTTAAAACCAGAGGTAGTTTGTTTTTTAGAATTAAAGATTATATTTCTGAAGGCACAAATTCTTTGATAATAAAAATAATAGGTTTTTTAGAATTTATTTATTCTTTTTTACGATATATTTTTTGCCTAATTGCTATTTTATTTTTGATTTTTAAAAAAAAATGGAATTGGATTTCTTTTTTTATTTTATACATTTTTTATTTTTCTTTTATTACTGGGCATGACGGATGTGCTCGTTTTAGAATGATGTTTGAATCTGTTTTGATTATTTTAACAGCAGAAGGAATCTTTTTATGTTTCGGATATAGAAAAATAATGGGGAAGTGATGAAAAATGCTTATATGATGATTTTATCTGGCGGAAGAGGAGAAAGACTCTGGCCTTTGAGTAGGAAAAGAAGACCAAAACAATTTTTACCATTTTTAGATGAAAGGACTTTGCTTGAACATACAATTGATAGAGTATTTTGCATTGCGGAAAAAAGGGAAAATATCGGAGTAGTAACAACTGTAGAACAAAAGGAGTTGGTTTCTGGGTTGCTTTCAAAAAAAATTGGATTTATAGTTGATGAACCAGTTTCCAGAAATACAGCTCCTGCAATTTTATACACTTGTTTTAAGTTAAGTAATGATGAGCAAGATCCTGTGGTAGCTTTTTTGCCAGCAGATTCATTTGTTATTCAAAATGATAAGTATGCATATTTTTTAAAGAGTGCAATTGATTATGCTTCTTGGAATAACAAGATTGTAACATTGGGTGTTATGCCTACTAATCCTTCAACGGCTTATGGATACATTCAGGCTGATTGTAAATGGGACGATAAAATTGATTGTGGGAAATTTTATAATGTTTTTAAATTTCATGAAAAACCTAGTATTGATTTAGCAAAAAAATATATGCAACATGGAAATATGTTTTGGAATATTTCAGTTTTTGTTGCTAGAGTTTCTGTTTTATTAAAGGAGTTCAAACAACATGCACCAGAACTTTTTTGCTCCATGAAGCAGTTTTTAAATGGCGAGAAGGAGTATTCTGAACTTAATAATATCTCTATTGATTATGCAGTTATGGAAAAGAGCCAGAATATAATTATAATTCCATGCGATTTTGAATGGAGTGATGTTGGCAATTTAAATGTTTTTTTATCATTACAAAAGAAATTATCGAAAAAAGATTCTGTAAAAGTGATAAATATTGATTGTGATGGAAACTTGGCTCAAATTGATAATAAGATTTTTTCAAAAGAAAAAGTCGTTGCTTTTATAGGAGTTAGTGACCTTTGTTTGATTGAGCAAGATGATGTGGTTTTGATTTCAAAAAGAAATCAGTCAGATAAAGTAAAAGAAGTTTTAGCGAAAATTAAAGAGCAAGAGTTAGGAAATTTTTTATAATCTTAGAAAGAGTTGTAGTGAAGAAAGCTTTAATTACAGGTATTACTGGACAGGATGGTTCTTATTTGGCGGAATTTTTATTAGCAAAAGGATATCAAGTTCATGGTATAAAGCGGCGAGCTTCGAGTTTTAATACATCACGAATTGATCACCTCTACCAGGATAAGCATAAAAATAAAAATCCGAATTTTATTTTACATTATGGTGATCTTACTGACGCTACAAATTTAATAAGAATAATTCAACAAATTAAGCCTGATGAAATTTATAATTTAGCAGCACAAAGTCATGTTAAGGTTTCTTTTGAGACTCCAGAATATACAGCAAATTCAGATGCCTTGGGACCTTTAAGAATTTTGGAAGCAATTAGGATTTTGGGATTGAGTAAAAAAACAAGATTTTATCAGGCCTCAACTAGTGAACTTTACGGAAAAGTTCAAGAAATTCCTCAAAAAGAAACAACTCCTTTTTATCCCAGATCTCCTTATGCGGCAGCTAAAATTTATGCTTATTGGGTAACGATAAATTATCGAGAAGCATATAATATTTTTGCTTGTAATGGCATTTTATTTAATCACGAATCACCAAGACGTGGTGAGACTTTTGTTACAAGAAAAATTACGA
>JBHPBZ010000022.1:0-10898 GCA_042576165.1 Candidatus Babelota bacterium
TTGCCATCTGGAGAAAATACTGCTGAATTAACCTCATGATCATGTTGAAAAGTCTCTATTAAAATCCCCGTCTTTGTATTCCATATTTTCATTGTATTACCTGATGAAGTTAAAAAAGACTTGCCATCTGGAGAAAATACGAGTGTATATCTCTCCCATCCATGATGAAAAGTATTATTTAGATTCCCCGTCTTTGTATTCCATATTTTCCCTGGATAAGGTCCTGCAATTAAAATCTCGCCATCTGGAGAAAATACTGCTGACGTAATATAATCCTTATGATAAAAAGTCTTCTTTAATTTACCAGTACCTATATCCCATAATTTCGCTATTTTATCATCAGGATCATATGGTTTAGTTAAAATATACTTGCCATTTGGAGAAAATACTGCTGAAGAAACCAAACTATCATGATTAAAGGTTCTTATTTTTAATTTAAAAGAAAGGATTTTAGTATTCTTTTTATTTATAGCTTTTATAGTAGAAGTCATATCAGAGTGATTAATTTCATCATTAAAATCGATATTACCACCTATTAATTCATATAAAATTTTTGATGGTAAACTTAACAATTTATTTGCTATGTTTTTACCACTTAACTTTTTTAAACTTAAATTACTAATCCTTTTTGTTGAGTAATCCATAGAAAAAATTGAAACAGAAAAGCTTAGACCCAATCCCAAAATACCAAATTTTAAAATTGAACTTAATTTGTTTTTATTGTTTTTAGATATGTTATTCATTTCTAAACCTATGTTTTTCAGTTATGAATTAAATAACCATACGATCTACGTTAATCTGAATATTTTAATATCATGGATTCCCCTTTTTTTAATGGTTAGTAGTATCCTTTTATTGTAATTAAAAGTTTTTTTAAAAGAAATTGAAAGGAAAATTTGGTGAAGAAACTAGTTTGTTTTATTTGTATTTCCTCAATTCTTTTTTTAAAAAATAATTATGCGGATAATTTAAATTTACATTATCAAGATGTGGTTTTAATATATCAACAATTAGGTTCAAAATTGCATTTTTTATATAGTAAGTGTAATACTTTAGATAAAACTCAGATTTCAAAAAATTGCTACTTAAATATTGATTATAGAAATCGTCGGCGAGTTCTTAATCCTGATAATTTAGAAGATAATAAAAAAATAAAATACGGTGACGAAATTATGTTACATATAATAACTCCTGATTTGAGATTATATTTTTTATATGGTGAAAAAGTTGTTGAATTTAACTATAGATATACGCAATTTTATGTAAAAGAAAAATTGTGTATATTGGCAGAAGAAATTAGTACAAAATGGGGAAGATTTAAAATATTAAATCCATTTTCAATTCAAGCTAGAGATGGAATTAGGTTAGATAAGCCTTTTATTCTTGAGTATCTGCAAAATAATTTAGGTAATGGTAAATATTTAGGTTCGACAGCTTCGCTTACTGACACCCCAGAAATATGGAATTTTTCTTTAGCTGAATCATTGTCGAATAAATTTTTTGATTTTAATTTTAAAAATACTGAATAATTTTTGTACTCAAAATAATTAAAAAAATAATTATTGATACTAATAAAACAGAATCAAACCGATCAAGTAATCCTCCATGACCAGGTAATAGATGCCCTGTATCTTTTACGCCAGATTTTCTTTTTAGATAAGAAATAGAAATATCACCTAAAAAGGCAATGATAGTTAGTAAAAATGAAATTAATATTATTGGTAAAACTCCAGTTATATAAATAATAAAAGGGAAGATTGTTATTCCTGGTAAATATAAAATATTAAAAACTAAAACACCTAAAAAACCACCAAATAGTCCCTCCCAAGATTTTCCGGGACTAATTAGTGGGCAAATTTTATGTTTGCCAAATAATTTACCAAAAATAAAGGCGGATGTATCTGCGACCCAAGATACTATAAAAGGATATAGAGGGAAAAGAATATTATAATTACGATATTTATGATTTATGTAGATCAAAGTTAAAATTGGCAAAGTGGGATAAAAAAAAGAAATTAACCAAAATCGGATGCCTTTAAATGGAACTAATTTTGGCCATTCAAAAAATAAAATAATTAATAAGATTGCTAACAATATAAATGAAAATAAAGTAGCTGAATGTAAGTATGCACCAAAAAAACAAAAACCTAAAATTAATCCAGAAGCAAATCTTTTAAAAATTTCATTTTTTAGTAAATAATTCATTTTTATATTTTATCCTACGTAAAATTAATCCGCATCCTTTGGCTTTTATCAAGGTTTGTTGTGGATTTGGATTATCTATTAAATATTTTAAATAATCTAAACTCAAGTTATTTCTTCTTGCAACGTCTATGGCATATCCAATCATTCTTCGGATTTGAAATCGCAAAAATGATTTTCCTTTAATAGTAACTTGTAAACATCCATATCTTGGGTATTTAATTAATTTAATCTTATCAATCTTGCGTATAGTGGATTTTTCTTTTTCAACCTTGCAAAAAGAGGCAAAATCATGTTCTCCTAAATATATTTGTAATGCATATTTGAATTTTTCTAGATCAACTTTATCAATAAATTTATAGAACCATCCATATCTAGAAATAAAGGGAAGGGGCTGTTTTAAAAATAGATTGTAATAATAAGTTTTTTGATAAACATTTGCGCAAGGGTGAAAGTTTGAATCGATTTTATTGATAGAGCGTATTAATATGCTTTTGGGAAGAATAGAATTCCATGCCGCTTTTAGAGTACATTCATCTATATTTAGATTTGATTTGAATTTTGCAACTTGATAAAGTGAGTGAACTCCTGCATCGGTGCGCGAAGCACCAATTATCTTTATTTTTTCTCCAAATGTTTTATAAAAACAATCTTCAAGGCATGAAGTTATAGTGATTTTATCTGGTTGTATTTGCCAGCCATGAAAATCGGTACCATCGTAAGCAATAATTAATTTAAATGTTTGCACAATCAAAATCCATAAAAAGATAACCCCCATCCAGACAGAAGTCTTGGACAGGGGAAATGGAGGTTATCAATTAAATTTTCATTAAAATTGTACCTAATATTTAAATAAAAATCAAACTATTTATACATGTTTCTGTTTAACAAGTAATTATTTATTTAAAATTTCTTTATATAACTTATTAGAAGCTTTTTTTACAAGGTTTATATCAAATTTTTCTTTTACAAGATTTAAATTTGAAGTTCTAATTTTTGCACATAATATTTTTGAGCAATATATCTTTTCCATAGCTCTTACCAATTCAAATTGGCTTCCGCAGGGAACGATAAAGCCATTTTTGTGGTTTTCTATGACATCGTGTTTTGTGTTTTTATGAGTTAAAATTACAGGCAAACCAAAACACAAAGCTTCTAATAGTGATATAGGCATTCCTTCACTTTGTGATGATAGTACAAAGCAATCAAAAATTGGATAATATTTATAAGTATTTGGTTGTTGCCCAAGCAATATAACTCTATCTGTAATTTTTAGCTTGTGTGTTAATTTTTCTAAACTATTTCGTTGTGAGCCGTCACCTATTATACATAATTTAATATTTGATTTATTTGTTTGTTTTAGTAATTCATAAAAACTTTTGATTAATAATTCATGATTTTTGACAGGTTCTAATCTGCCTACTGTCCCGAAAACAAAATCATTTGTGTCGAGGTTTAAAGCTTTTCTGGATAAATTTGCTTGCAATCCTGTTTTGTGGACAAAATCTACATCAATACCATTGGATATTTTTATTGTTTTGGATATTAATTGGTTAGAATGTTTATCATAGTTTTGTTTAATAAAATTATGATAACTTTTGTATGCAGAATCAGAAACTGCTATATATTTATTAGCTTTAAAAATTACTAGTTTCTCCAACCAGTTTCTAATTTTACCGTTATGGCTAAATTCGTTATGTAGATCACAAATTATTGGAATATTAAGTTTTTTTGCAAGAATGCGTGATATAAAATTTGCAGACCATAAAGCGGAGTGAATAATATCAGGTTTTATTTTTTTGATTAATTTTTTTAATTTTGAATATAAAAATAGATCGTATTTGTAAAATTCACCTGAAATATAAAAAGTGGCTATGCCTAACTTTTTTATTTTTGCAACATTGGGTCCGTCATAAAAATATGCAACGTAATGGTTGTTTTTATTTTTACATGCAGACAAATAATTGTATAGTGCTGATTCGGCACCCCCTATTTTTAGACTGGTAATTATATGTAGAATTTTCACTTATTAAGAATTAGTCAATTCTAGACAATTATCGTTTAAAATCAGGAAAGATTCTTCTAGGAAATTTTTAAACAGGTTCTTTTTTTCAGGATCCACAAAAATTTTGAAAGATTTAGATTTAACGCGACTTATTATTTTATTAGTATCTAATTCCATTTTTTCGAATTTTTTTTCAACTTTTTCTTCAAAATTGTTTTTTACGGACTTCATCATTAGCATCCAGAATTGAACTATGTTTAATAATAAAAGATGTTTGGCTTTAATGTTTCCATATGTGATATTTTTTGAAATAGCAATAAAGGAAACTATTCCGGATATCATAAATACTATTAAATTTAATTTTTGAGGATAATAATTATCAATATTATGATATTGATTAATAAGTTTTGTATGACCGAAGTTTTTAAGGTTTTCAAAATTAAAAGATACATTTCTAGAATTTTTATTTTGTATGTTTATTGTGTAAACATTACATTGTTTGTAAAATTTTTTTAAATTACGTGGTAATTTAAAAAAATGTCTACCTAATCTAGTTGTTTCAAAGTCTGAAGGGTCAATTGAAAATATTTCTACTTTTGCATTGTCAGTTTCAAATATTTTGATTATTTCTGTAATTGTTTCTTCTGGATTGTTATATGTTGGGTTTATTATTGTAAGTGGTGTATTCGGTTTGGTAGATTTCTCCATTGAGAAAATTGAATTTAAGCTTGTTACTAGAATTAGTAGGTAAAACACATTAAAAATTGATTTTTTTTTGTTCACTATAAATCTCCTCTTAGGGCTGTTTTATTTTTATTAAGTTTTTAATTTCTATATTTTATATGATATATCATAATTTTTTTATTTATGAATGCAAGAAGTTTTTAAAATTTCAAGGTAGTAATTGTTATATTAGTTATTACTTTAAAATTATTCTATTGAATCTGATGACGATAGATCATATTCTTTGTCAAAAAAAGTTTGAAGTTTTTTACTCCTTGAAGGATGTCTTAATTTACGTAAAGCCTTAACTTCAATTTGACGAATACGTTCACGAGTTACAGAAAAGTCTTTTCCAACTTCTTCTAGAGTATGTTCAGATGCAACATCAATTCCAAATCTCATTTTTAACACTTTTTCTTCTCTTGGTGTTAAAGATTTTAAAACTTCACGCACTTTTTCTTTAAGATCATCGTTTACAACAGCATCTACGGGTGTGTATTCATTTTCGTCTTCAATGAAATCTTTTAAATAAATATCGTTGCTATCACCAACTGGAGTTTCTAGTGATACTGGTTCTTTCGATATTTTTATTATATTTTTGATCTTTTTTTCATCTAAATTTAGTTCTTTTGCTAGTTGTGAATAACTTGGTTCTGTCCCATGTTCTTGCATGTGAGCGCGACTTATTTTGTTAATTTTACCGAGTGTTTCAACCATATGGACAGGAACACGAATGGTTCTTGATTGATCTGCTATTGCACGAGTTATTGCTTGACGAATCCACCAAGTTGCATAAGTTGAAAATTTAAATCCACGTTCAAATTCAAACTTTTCAACTGCTTTAAGTAAGCCGATATTTCCTTCTTGTATTAAATCTAAAAAATGTAATCCGCGATTGATATATTTTTTTGCAATATTTACAACAAGCCTTAAATTTGCACTAGCCAAATCATCTTTAGCTTCCTTGTCACTTCTTTGAGCGATAATAAATTGTTTAAAATATTTTAATACTTTATCTTTAGGTAAGCCAGCTTCAGTTTCAACTTTTTTAATTATCTTGTTCGACATCCTAATATTATTTTCTAGAACTTCAATTTGATCTAAATCATCTTTTGTTTTCTTTTTAATACTTTTATAAAATTTGAGTTTTTGTTCGCTATTTATTATTTCTTGTTTTTTTTCATTTAATTTGTTGACGAATTTTTCAATTTTTTTGCCAAACTTGCGAACTTGTTTATTTGCAAACTTCATGCCTTTAATAATATTAATTCTATCTTTTTTGCTTTTTTCAACTTTTACGAGCATCTCTGTTTGCTTGTTGGCTTTATCTAATTTATCACGATATGTTTTGTAAATGTCTTCTTCTTCTTTAATTAACTTTTTTATTTGTTCTATAATTAGTAAGATTTTTTTTCGTTCGTCTTCAAATTTTGGAGAATTATCTTCATCAAAATCTGAGAATTGGACTAAATCTTTTAGGATTAAAGGATCCTTTTTAAGCCTTTCTTCTATTGACAATAAATCTTTGATTGTAAAAGGAAATTGTGCAATTGCATCAATGGATTTACGTTTGCTTTCAGCGATTTGATTTGAGATAATTTTTTCAGTTTCTTTGTTTAATAGTGGAATTTTACCGATTTCTTTAAGGTATAGTTTTACTGGATCGTTTAGTTGGCTTGGCTCAATAAAAGATTTTAATTTTTCGGATTCTTTTTCTGCAAATGTTTCATCATTGGAGGATCCAGATGTAAGATCAACATTTTCAATTGAACTTTTTAAGTTGTTTGTAGATGATTTAAATGAGCCTTCCTCTTCTTTGGCTAGATCTTTATAATCAGAAGTGCCGAGTGTTAGTTCTTCTTGAGATATTAGATCAATATTTTCTTTTTCAAAAATATGCAAAAGTTCGTTAACATTTTCTTCTGTTAACTTTTGTTTGCGAGCAAAAAGAATAACTTCTTCAAAGCTTAAAACGCCGTCATTTTTTCCACGTTCTATTAATATATTAATCTTTTTTTCAATACTTTTTAATTTTTCACCACTGTTTTTATTTGTTTTTTTATCTTTAGTTAGTTTGCTTGTAATAGAATGACGTATTTTTTTTGTTTTAGCGGCGGATTCTTTTTTGCTTAAACTCCTCTTTTTAAGAGTTTTTTTTGTAGTCTTTCCAATAAGACTACTCTTTTTCGCAGTAACTTTTGTTTTTTTATTAGTAGTAATAGGGGCGATTTTATTTGTTTTTATTTTTTTGCTTTTGGCTGCGATTTTTTTTACAGAAGTCTTTTGTAATTTAAGAGAAGTACTTTTTTTTGTTGTTTTTGTCATATCAACCCCCTACCTTTAAAATATTGTTTTAGCCTTGAAAATACACCAAATAAGTTTTTTAATTCTTCTTCGCTACCCATTTTTTTTGCTTTTGAAATTTTTAATTTCATATCTTGTATAATTCTTTTCCAGTTATGTTTACAAAAATGAAAAAGCAATTGCTTAAATAAATTCGTAGTAACGTCTTGTTCATACTTTATACTACAAGAAATAACCCAATTTTTATCGGAGTTATTTAATTTGCTTAGAAAATCATCAAAAAGACTACCATTTGTTGGTGGTTTTATTACACAATCATTTAATTTTTGAATCAAAAAAATCATATATTCAGAAAAATATACCACCAAGTTTTTATCTATTTCTAGTCTTTTAGGTTTATCTATACTATTAATTATAGCAGAAAATATCCTTTCTTCTAGCAATGGGACATTATTCTTTGGGGCGATATCTTTTTGAGCTAAATGGTTTATTTTTTGTTTATTTTGATTAAATTTTTGTTTATTTTCATTTCTAATATTAATCATTAAGTCTTTTAGGGTAGAGAACGGTAGTTGTAGTATCGTAGCTGCATCTTGTAATAATAATTCTTTTTTAAATGGTTCTTGTATCTTTTCAATAATTAGTACAATTTTTCTAGATAATTCTAATTTTTCAGAGAATGAACTTTTATGAAATTTTTGCCCCAATGATTTTATGAAAAAATTAAAAATATCAATAGAATCTACTATTAGTTCTTTTAAATTTCCGTTTTTCCCTAAAAATGAAGCAGGATCTTCTTTTTCGGGTAATGTTATTATTTGCAGTTCTAGATTAACTTCCCAACAATGTTGAGTTAATCTTAATATGGCCTTTTGTCCTGCCTGATCTCCATCATATATCACATAAAGTTTATGAATGAATCGAGATAGTAATTTTAGGTGATCCTTTGTGCAAGAGGTTCCAAGTGTGGCAATAGTATTTACATATCCATGCCTTATCATAGCAACACAATCGGTGTATCCTTCAACTAGGTAGGCATATGATTTTTTTTTCATTTCTTGCTTTGCAAGATCCAGTCCAAATAGAAGTTTGCCTTTAAAGAAACAGATTGATTCCTTGCTGTTGTAATATTTTGCCCTTGTATCGACAGATTTAAATATTCTTCCTCCAAAACCGCAATATCTTCCCATATTATCTTTTATTGGGAATAATATTCTTTCTTCAAATGGAGAATACAATACTAATTGTCCTTTCATTAGTATGCCAGCTTCTATTAAATCTTGAGCTAGAATGTTTTCTTTGGACATTTCTTTTAAAAGTTTGTTTATTAGCCTAACTCCGCCGGGGAAATAGCCAATATTAAAGTATTTAATTTCTTTTAAATCAATATTTCTTTTGAGTAAATAGTCTTTTGCTGTGTGATTATTTAACAATTGTTTATTGGCCCATTCTGCAAATTTTTTATGTAAAACAAAATGACTTTCCCTGTTTTCATTGTTATATATTAAGTCTTGGGGAGTTTGTTTTTTTATTTCATCAGGAATAGTTAGTTGGTATCTATCGATTAAAAACTTGACAGCTTCAATTTGTGATAGATTTTCTATTTTTGCAATAAATGCAATAAGGTCACCTCCAGCCTGACATCCAAAACAGTAAAATATTTGTTTATCTGGACTTACGGTAAAAGATGCTTCTTTTTCGGAATGGAATGGGCATGGGGCTTTGTAATAGTTGCCCATATGTTTTATTTGTACGTAGTTTTTTACAATATCAAGAATGGAAAGATTGTTTTTTACAAAATTAAAAAGTGGCATAATTTTTTACTTCTTTTTTAAGATTAAAATAAAACTTAAAAATGAAAAAACGAATAAACAAATAGCTGTTATTTGGGAAAAAGATAGATTAACATTCAAGAGATTTAAATTAACTAAGTTTCTGTCACCTCTCCAAAAATCTATAAAAAATCTAGAAGTGGATTCCAAAATTAAATATAAAAATATAAGGTGCCCATTTTTTTTTAGACAAATGAGTTGGCTTTGACATTGCTTTGATTTTTGAATTAGAGAAGTATCATAAAAATACTTTGAACTTAGATACATAATTAAAAATATTCCTAATGATGCAATGGCAGAATATAGTTGAGTGGGATGAAGCCATACATTAATTGGGGCAAGGCCATTAAGACTACTGAATTTAATGGCAAATATAAAATCACAGTTGACTTTGTTGCCATAACAACAACCTGCAAAAAAACAACCTAACCTTGAAATTGATTGTAATAATGGAGCATATATGCTAACCACATCGAATATTGGAAGAATATTTATTTTATTAATTTTTAAATAAATACTAACCGTGGCTAAAATTGCAATTATTGAGCCTAAAACTCCAAATCCTCCAACCCATGGATAAAAAAAATCTAAATAATTGCTAGAAAAATTATTCCATTCAGAAATAACGAAGAATAGGCGTCCTCCAATTATTCCAGAAATTAGTCCAACTAATATCATATTAAAAAATATGTTTTCTGACATGAGTTTTAATTTTTTAATATGCCTATGTGTTAAAAACAAAAAAAGGGCGAATCCAATAGCAATCATAACACCATAGCTGTGGATCCATACTGGGCCATAAATATGTAATAATCTTGGATACATTTTTTCACAATTCAAAATGAAACAAAAAATACTGTTAACATACGTTTTTAATATAAAATATTGTACAAGTATATATGGGAAAAATCTAATATAATAGTGAGAAAGTGGAGCATTTTAGAAATTTGGTTGCGGGGGCTGGATTTGAACCAGCGACCTTTGGGTTATGAGCCCAACGAGCTACCAGACTGCTCTACCCCGCGACGTAACTTTATTTCAATTTTACAATTTTATATAGTAATTATGCTGTATAAAACTATCTAACAATATAATTATAGGCTTCGATATGAATTTGTCAAACTTATGATTAACTTTTATTTGTAGTTAAAAGTATTTTAATGAAGAATGCTTTTATTTGCCTAAAAAACCTTCAATTTTACTTTTAAAACTTTCTTTATCCATATATCCAGTTTCTTTTCCTACTACTTTGCCATTTTTTATAAAAATAAAAGTTGGAACGGAAGATACGTTTTGTTCTATTGCTATTTCTCTTTCTTCATCAATATTAATTTTTGCGAATTTATATTGATAAGAAAGCTCTTTTTCGAGTTCGTCAAAAATTGGAGCAATCATTTGGCATGGTCCGCACCAGGTTGCATAAACATCAATTATTACTGGTTTATCGGATTTGGTAACTTCGTCATCAAAATTTTTCGAAGTAATAATAACAGCCATTTAGGTTCCCTTTTTTTAGATAAGTTTAACAAATAATTAAATATCAATTTAGCAATACTTAGTAGTTTGTCTACTTATTACAAAAGTATTGATGTACAGAACTTTCAACAAATGTGTAGGTCCTATAAGTCCTATATTTATAAATTATATTAAGATTTGCATGGAATGTTTTTTTAGGTCTACTATTTGAAATATAATATATTATAGTCTACAATATATTATATTATTTAATTGATATTGAAGTTTTTTTAAAAAAATGAAAAAAATCACTTAATGAATAAAAAAAATCTTTTTCAACAAGTTTATATAAAACTTTCTAGAAAACGCGCTTAAGC
>JBHPBZ010000023.1:0-10786 GCA_042576165.1 Candidatus Babelota bacterium
ATTTTGTTATAATCCAATCTGCAAATTTAGCACTTTCTGAAACTTTTAATAAATTTAATTTTTTTTCGGTAAATGATTTTTTGATTATATTATTAAATTTTTCTTTATTTATTTCTTCCCATCCAAAGCTTTTTGCAAAGCTTTCAATAGTACTATTTTTGTAATATTGTTTTAGTTGCATTTGGAGTAAGCTCATAGTATTTTCTTCTACAAATTTTGCGAAATAAAACATAAAGGAAAGATCTTTTGACTTATGATGAGTTTTAAGAATTGCTTTTATTATTTTAGAATTTACAAAAGAATATTCTTTACAAAATATTTTTTCGTTTGAAATTTTTATTTCATATGATTCCGTAAGAGTTATTGATTTTTGACATTCTGCAATTCTTATTTTTAAAAATTGGATTGATTTTTGTTTAAAACCATTGTTTGTAAAATCAAATTTTTTGATAAATTCATCACAGCGTTGATCATAAAAAGTTTCAGGTAAGTTGTTTGATAATTCCATGGAATAAGATTTAAATGGGAAAAAAAATAAGAATAGACTTAAAAATAAAATATTTTTCATTATTACTCTCCTAATGATAAAAAATTGTATATTTTTTGTTACATTTTTATTTCTCCTCATGAATTTAGAAATTAATATTACTTTTATATTTAAAGTATAGTTGTAAAGTTGAGTATAATTAAAGAAGATATAAATTTAATTGATTTTTATAGCTTTTCCATTAATCAAAGCATCTGCGATTTTTTTGTTCGTAGATGCTAAAATTCTTTGAAAAGTGCTTTGAGAAATGTTCATTATTTGTGCTGATTTTGTTTGATTAAAATTGTTTACATATTTTAATTTAATTGCTTCAATTTCATCTGATTGTAATTCAATAGTCTCGAGTTTTTTTAAGGGAATACCTTGAGGCTTGTAGTATGAAGCTCTTGGTCTTGTATTAATGCAACGTCTTTTTAATGGTCTTATCATAAATTGTTTTTATAGTTTTAAATTATTTATTTAATTTTTTTAATTGTTCTTGGATATTTTTTAATTCTTGTTTGAGAATTTCTTCTTTGTTCTTTATCATATTGATTTCTGTTTTATTATCAATATTTTGTTGAGCATCAAAATTATAACCACAACCTCTTCCTAATCCTAAGCCACAACCACCTCTACCAAATCTTCGTTGACCAAAGCCTAATCTACAATTTTGGCTTCTACCTGGTTGGTTTATTGTATTGTTATTGTTTTGATTGCATGGACCAAGTCCTTTTCCTGTCATTGGACCTAAACCATTTGGTCCTTTTCCGTCAAATTTTGGCATATGTTTTCCTTTTCTATTGTATGCATTTGAAGCAAGTGGTAATAACAAAAATATGCTTATAAATAAATATAACTTTTTTTATATTTCATAGCATATCAACTTTAATTGGTTGATTTTTAAATCATAAATGAATATATACCCGAAATGATTGTGTGTCAAGAGTTGGTTTTTATTCTAGATATGAAAGGTTAAAAAGGAATTTTTTAAGTAAAATTGATAGTAAAAATAAGCAAGAACTAGAAATTATAATTAATGGACCTGCTGGAATATGAGTTATTTTGAATAATATAAATCCTGATATGCATGATAAACCTCCAAGAAACATTGAACTATAGGAATATTGAAAGAGATTTTGGCTTAAATTTTTACTTGTGCATGCAGGAATAGTAACTAATGCTGCAGCATCAATCCTCCAACAATTCTAACTCCTAAGGCAACTGTTAATGCAATAGATGATAAATAAATTAAATTGTAAATTTTTACATTTATTTGTTCTGAAATTGCTACATCTTTGGAGAGACTAATTAAGATCATTTTTGAATAAATTATTTTAGTGATTAGAAAAATTACTATGGATAAAGTTATTGTAAAGATTGCTGATCTAGGTGAGATTTGTGATATGTCTCCAATAAGAGCTGGGAATGTTTTATCTTTTGGAAGAAAAAGGAAAGATATAGCTACTGACGATGCAAAAACAACAGCAGTTAATGCTTCTATTGGTAGTTTTGTTTTTTGTTCAAAAAACCATATTAAAATAATTTCCAAAATTAAAAAAGTAGAGCTCCTATAGAGACATCAAAATTGTAAATTAAAGCAATTGTAATTCCTGGCAGTGTTAAATGCCCCAAGGCTCCTCCCATTAAAGCCATTCTTTTTGTAACCATTAACGAGCCGATATATCCTGCACAAGATCCGACCAAAAAACACATGACTAGTGCAAGTAAGAATTGAGTTTCAATCATTTTAATGCCTATGTTTGTAAAATTTTATTCCACTAACATATAATTGTTTTAAATTTTCAATAGTTAAAATCTTTTCAGGAGGACCAATGCATAATTTTTTCTTATTTAAACAAAGTATATTATGTGCATGTTACCATACAATATTTAGATCATGTGTTACTAACAAAATAGTTAAATCGCTTTCTTTCCAAAATTTGTGTAAAAGTGAATAAATTGTTTCTTCACCTCCAATATCAATTCCCGCAGTTGGTTCATCTAATAATAATACCTTAGGATTATTGACTAATGACCACGCAATTAGCATCCTTTGAAATTGACCTGTTGAAAGGCTTGTAAATTGTTTTTTCAAGATGTTTGGTTTTAGTCCAACTTCGGTGATGATTTTGTTAGTTTTCTTTTTAGAAGAATTTTTAAATTCAAAGAATTCTTTAATATTTAAGGGAGGTAAGTTTTTTCTAGCAAAAAATTCTTTGGGAGGTAGATAGCTTATGTTTTTTGTTTTCCATTCTACTTGACCTGGGTATGGAATTATATTCAACAGTGCACGTAGAAAGGTTGTTTTTCCAGCTCCATTAGGACCTAAAATAACTAAGTTTTCTTTTTCTTTTATTCCAAATGAAAGATTTTTAATAATTTCATTGTTATTTATAGAAACACAAAGATTTTTGACAGTTAAAATTTTTTTTTTATTCATTTCTCAAATCTTCTAAGTAAAAAAAGTTATTCAGAACTTTTTATATAAAATTTGGTTTGTTTGTGTCCAGAAAACAGATGTTTTTGTTTGAAAAAAGAATGAGAAGTTTAAAAGATGTGGATTATAAATTAAAATTTTTATTGGATTAGTCGGATTATAAAGAATTTTTGCGGGAAAGTATGTTTTTTAGAGAAATTTAAATCCTGTTATGTGTTGTTTTTTGTGGCCAAATAGAAGTTTTTTAGTGCAATTTGAATTATATGTATGCCATTGGTATAATAATTTAAAAAGTGATAAAAAATTTATTTGGAGGTTTAAATTTATGATAAATTTTTTTAAAAAAAGCTATTTATATACATTCTTCTTTATTTGTTTGTATTCCTTCGGGCTTTTGGCTGAGGATATGATACTTGCAAACTCGGATGCAATGCTTAAGGCTTATAAGCACTCGCTTGATTTAGATTTAGATCCAAGTAATGCTGATTATTCAATTTACTCAAAAGAAATTGAGTCTTTAAAAAATTCTAATTATGGATTAGAAGAGATTGATTTCGATCAGAATAGTAAGTTAGCTCCAAACTTATATCCTTTTATTCAAAAAATTACAAAAGATTTTGCAACTCAAACTAACATTAAAATGCCAAAAATTGTTTTATATGTTGGTAAAAGTGAAAAAACTTATAATGCTAGTGCAACGAATTTAGTAAACAAGATTATAGAGACTACAACAATTACAAAAGGCAATGAAATAAAAAGTTTTAAAAAAGAAAAATTGGAAAAAAATTTTACTTTAACATTAGGCGAAGGTCTTTTAAGACTTTTGTTGTGGAGTAAGGATGCAAAGGATTTAATTTCTGGAATTATTGCTCATGAAATTGGTCATATGTATTATTGCCATGTTACGCAATCAAAAGAAGATGAATTCCAGGCAGATGCAAAAGCTATAGATTTAATTGGAAAAAGTAATGGTGAAAAACTACTTCAGGCAATAAGTATGGCAACTTTAGGTGGGCATATATATAATATACTTACTGCAAACTCTAGTTTATTTAAATTAAGTATAGATGATATTAATTATTTAATAAGAATAATCAACAATAATATTGTTCAAAGTTTTCCTGATTTAAAAGATTTAGGAAATTCTTCTTCTCATACAAAATTTGGGTTTATTATACATAAAATTTTTAAGGATGCATTAGATGGTTTTTTTGATCGAACAAAGGGTTTAACTGAACACAATCTTGAAAGAATTTACGAAAAATTAAATCAAGCATGTTTAGAGAGTACTATTTTTATGGGTTCAGAAGAATCTGATTATCAAACAACAGTCAAATGTGAAGATATTGAGGCCTATACAAGTAAATTCTATTCACCAATAACTCATCCAACGCCATTTCAACGAGCAAGTTATATAAAAAAATATAGTTCTTAATTTGGTTTCCTATTTTGCAAATTTGTTTACAAAATACTTTTTTCCATAATATGGTAAATTTTAGTTTTTGTTGGTTTTAAAAAAGGAGATATATATGGTAAAAGTTATTAATTGGATTGCTGTTTTTTTATCTGCTATTGGTGCAATCAATTGGGGGCTTGTTGCTTTTTTTAAGTTTAACTTGGTTAGTTATGTAGATAAATTATCTGGTAGCATTGGCGTGGATAAAGCAATTTATGCTATTGTAGCGTTAGCTGGTCTTTATACATTACTTTATCTCTTCAGAAGTTAAAATAAATTTTTTTAGAAATAAAAATAGGAGAAATAATAAAAAAATCTCCTATTTTTATTTGTTTGCTTTATTATTAGGGCTTACTGGTTTTTACTATGTTTCTTTTGTGATAAGATTATAGAAGCATCAAAAGTTATTAATAATAAAGGATATTTTATGTCAAATAAAGATAAGAATGATAAAAAAAGGGAGAATGAAAAAAAAGGCAAAGAGAATATTAATCAAGTTGATACTGATGAGTTAGTTCGAATAAGGGAACAGCTTTTAAGAGTAAATGCAGATTTTCAAAACTTTAAAAAAAGAACAGAAAAAGAAAAAACTGAGTGGATTTCTGTCGGACAATCTATAATACTTGAAAAATTTTTATCTTTTATTGATGATTTAAATTTAGCTATTAAAAGTGTCAAAGATCAGGGGAAGAATCAAATAAAAGAATCTTGGATTGAGGGGTTTTTAATAATTCAAAAAAAAAACAAAAAAATATTCTCAGATTTGGGTGTGAAAGAAATTGATTGCTCAAAGATTTTTAACCCTGAATATCATGAAGCATTAATGCAAGTTGATTCAAAAAAACATAAAACTGGAGAAATTGTTCAGGTTTTTAATAAGGGATACTTGTTTAAAGATAAAGTTTTAAGACATGCAAAAGTAAGTGTTGCAAAATAAATTTATGAAAAGGCAAAAATGGTTTTTTCTAAGAGATTAAGAAGAAATAAGGGGAATTATAAAATAAGAAGAAAGATTTTACTAAAGAAGGGCCTTTCTTTTATTCCACACATTTTTACTTTAGGGAATGCTTTTTTTGGTTTTTCTTCTGTGATACTTGCTTCCCAAGGGCATTTGTTTTCAGCAGCATATTTTATTTTTTTAGGAGCATTGATGGATGCTCTGGATGGTCGTATTGCTAGGCTTTTAGGTAACTCTAGTGAGTTTGGAATTCAACTTGATTCATTAAGTGATGCAATATCTTTTTGTTTTGCACCAGCATTTTTGGTTTATTTTTGGCAATTAAAATCTTTAGGATGTATAGGGATAATTTTGTGTGGGATTTTTTTAATGGCAGGTTTGATGAGGCTTGCCAGATTCAATATTATTAGTGAAAAACAAACAATATTTTTTTTGGGTCTGCCAACTACTATAGCAGGATGTTTTTTGACTATAGTTTTACTGAACACTAGACAACTAGTTGGATACAGTTATTTTATTTTAGCATTATCTTTTTTGGTTCTTATTTTAGCATTTCTAATGGTTAGTTCTGTTCCATTTCCAACGTTTAAAAGGAAGCTTTTTAGTATTAATAAAAATTTGTATGTTGTTTCTGGAGTTATTTTATTTGCTTTTATTGCTGTTATGCAATTTCATAAGGTTTTGTTATTATTGTTTATTCTGTACTTTTTAAGTTCTTTTTTGATCAATGTTAGATTTAAAAATAAAAAGGGAAGATAAGATATGAACCTCAAAGTCAATAGTTCTATTAAAACATTTATTTATACAGCAATATTTATCTTTTTACCGTTAAGTTTTGGATTTTTTTATCTTTATAAAAAACAATTCAATTTAATTAAATATCTAGAATTGATTATAAGCTTACAGGAGCAGCGTAAATCTGTTGTTCCCGTTGAAACTTCTCCTGTTGCTATTGCAGATGGAATAAAATCAAAAACTTGGTTGGATGTTCAAAAGAAAGTTAAAGATACAGTAGTTCAGATTTTTTCTCATGTTGATAAATTTAATTGGTTAGAACCTTACAAATCTCCTGACCATTATGGAAGTTATGGTTCTGGTTTTTTTATAAGTGACGAAGGTTATATTATTACAAATTTTCATGTTATAAGTCAGGCTAGTAGTATTCAAATTCAAATTCCGTCTTTTGGTCGAGAGCGATTTAATGTGGAAATTGTTGGTGTTTGTCCTGATAAAGATTTAGCTTTACTAAAACTTACAGATGAATCTTTTGATAAAATAATTGATGATTTAGATGGAATAAAATATTTAGAGTTTGGAAATTCGGATGTAATTTTAAGGACACAAGAGGTATTGGCTTTGGGATATCCTTTGGGGCAGGAAAGATTGAAGAGTACTTTGGGAATTGTTAGTGGTAGAGAACGAGCTGGTTTTATTCAGATTACCGCTCCGCTTAATCCTGGTAACTCTGGTGGTCCATCTTTAAATTCTGAAGGAAAAGTGATAGGGATAAATTTTGCAGGTATTTTAGATGCTCAAAATATTGGTTACATAATTCCAATTAATGAAGTTAAAAGTGCATTAAAGGATTTATATAAAGTAAAACTTTTAAGGCGTCCAACATTAGGTTGTATTTTTACTGTTGCAACAACAGACATGGTAAAATACTTTGGTAATCCTAGTAGTGGTGGATGGTATATTGCTAAGGTTTTTGAAAACACGATTTTAGATAAGGTTGGAGTTAAAGAAAATGATATGTTATACGAAGTTAATGGCCATAAATTAGATTTATATGGAGAATTATCTGTTCCATGGAGCGAAGATAAGGTATCATTGTTAGACTTTTTAAGTCGATATACAGTTGGAGATGACATTCATTTTGTTATATACCGAAATGGAAGTAGACAAGATTTTAGATTTACGTTAGATAACAAATATTTACCACCTGTTCGTAAGATATATCCAGAATACGAACCTAAATGTACAGATTATGATATTATTGGTGGTATGGTTGTAATGCCTTTATCATTAAACCATATTGCAATTTTAATTGATAAAGTTCCTGGTTTAGTAAGGTATATAAAGCCTGAGTTGCAACATGAGAATGCCTTAATAATTACAAATGTTTTGGCTGATTCTCAGGCTAAAAAAGCACGAGTTTTAACAATAGGTTCAATTATAGATGAAATTAATGGTGAAAAAGTAGAAACTTTAGATGATTTTAGAAATGCCGTTCATAAATCTAAATTAGGAGGTTTTTTAACTATTAAAACAGGCAAAAAAATGTTTGCGGCTCTTTCTGTTGATAATATTTTAAAAGATGAAGATAAGCTTGCTGCAAGATATTTTTATAAGAAATCTAAATTGCTTGATACATTAAAATAAAATTTTAGAGTGGCTTAATTTGTATGAAAAAAAATAAAAAAAGATTAGATATATTAGTTCAAGAAAAATATCCACATTTAAGTCGAAATCAGGTTCAAAGTTTTATACTTCAAGGTAAAGTAAAAGTTGATAGTAAGTTAGAAACTAAATCTGGAACTCCTATAAATATTGATTCGGATATTATTCTTGAGGTTACTGAACCCAAGTATGTTGGGCGAGCTGGATTTAAGTTAGAAAAAGCTTTGGACCATTTTAATATTGATGTAAAAGATTTAATTGTTTTAGATGCTGGAATTTCTACTGGTGGTTTTACCGATTGTATGTTACAACGTGGAGTCAAAAAAATTTATGGAGTTGATGTTGGATATGGCCAAGTTCACGAGAAAATTTTAAAAGATAAGCGTCTTATTTTAATGGAACGTACCAACTTGCGTCATTTGAATTCTTTGCCAGACATTGTTGATCTAGTTACTCTTGATTTGTCTTTTATTTCTATTCTTAAAGTTATGCCTGCAGTATCTAAATTAATAAAACCTGAAGGAATAATAATAACTTTAATTAAGCCACAATTTGAAGCCGAAAGAGGTCAAGTTGGAAGAGGGGGAATTATTAAAGATGAAAAAGTTCATGAACAGGTTATTGAAAAGATAAAAAATGGCATGAAAGAATTTGGCTTTAATATGGTTGATCTTACAGATTCTCCAATCTTTGGTGCCGCAGGAAATAAAGAATTTTTAGCATTATTTAAAAAATAACTATTTAATTGTTAAAAAACCATAGAAAATTTTAACTGTTTACTATTCTATTTCCATAAATATCCGATTCGGTCTATTTGAAATAAATTATTTAATTTAGTTATGGCTTTTTGTGTGCAAGATTTGTTAAAATTTGAATAACAGTAAAAGTGCGTAGTTGTGCGTAAAATATAGCTACACCTGCGCCATGTTATTTTAATTAATGTATCTTATGGGGAGAGTTCTATGAAGAAAATATTGGCATTATCTTTAGGTGTTTTGTGCTTATTTAGTGGTAGTTTGTTTGGAGTTCGCAATAGAGATATTTCAAAAAGTTTAAGGTATTCTAAAAAATGTATAAAAACTTGCAAAATGGTTGAAAAAGAGGATTGTGATTGTAAAAGAACTTGTCAATCGTGCAAACGTGCCTGCGAAAATTATGTAAAGAAGATTGAAGGTGATAAGATCAATACTTTAGGTAAATTTTGTAAAGGTGGATGTTTAAGTTTTGCAGATGATTGTATAAAAAAATGTGAAGAAAGTAGAACAATTATGAAGAAGTGTTCTAAAGGTGAAGATAGGGCACACAAAAAATGCATGAGAGCATGTAAGAAATGTGTAAAAAGAATGAAAAAAATTAAAAAAAAGTGCTCTAAATAAGAATAATATTTAAAGCATTTTAAATATTAGGTTAAAAAAGCTCCTACATGATAATTGTAGGAGCTTTTCTAACGACTATAGCTATTAATTTAATCAGTTTGTGATTGATTTCTTGTATTGAAGAATAAACTTTTGATAGCTCCAATAATAGTTTTTGAGCCTGTTCTTGATTTAAAACCAGCTTGGATTGTTGTTTTTACGGTTTCTATTTCATCTTTTAATAAGTCTTGAATTATTAAAAATGTTATAAAACAACCACACATAATTGCATAATCTTTAGATTTAAAATCTTTGTAATATTTCTCAGTTTGCCTTAAAATTGATTCACTGGCGGTTTCTCCAACATACTTTGGATTTTTGCTCATATAATCGTTACCAGCAAGTAATGTACTTTTTGCTGTTTCAAAAAATTTCTTAATATCCGGATCTGTTAATGGAAATAATTTAAAATATGTATCCAGTATTTCTTTATCTCTTTCATTTAAACTACTAAGTTTTTTATCATTATCTAGTTTTAGTACAAGTAAAGTCTTGTTGCTAGGTGTAAATTCTTCTTTTTCTAGTTCGCTTGTAAAATATATTAAAATATTGCGAAGTTCATCTACATTTCTTAATATCCAGAACATTGGTAAATTTTGCTTATATTCATCGACGATTATTTTCCCGGGATATATTTTGGGGGAAACATAATTATCTATAAGTTTTCCAATGTTGCTAGTTCTTTCTCCTTGGTATTTCATTTTATATCTATAATTACCGCCAAAACCATTGAGTATTTGTTCTATTGGACAAAGATTAGCTAAATCACAAGTATTTTTAATATGCCTAGGTTTGCCTGATTCTTCATCGACACAACCGCATTTAATTATTTTAATTTCGTCTATGTCGGGTCTAATTATATTGAAAAATGGATCATTACCGTGTGTTTTTAAAAAGCAAGCAGCTTGACCTAAGACTAATGTTTCTTGTTTAAAGTTTTCTTTTGTATCTTCAATTTTTTCAGTAACTACATCAACTATGTCATTAATAGCCAGCTCTTTGGTTACTACGGTGTCTTTAATAGATACATTTTCAATAGCAGGATCTTTTTTTTCGGTAACTATATCTTCAGTAATTACCTCAACTATGTCATTAATAGCCAGCTCTTTGGTTACTACAGTGTCTTTAATAGATACATTTTCAATAGCAGGATCTTTTTTTTCGGTAACTATATCTTCAGTAATTACATCAACTATGTCATTAATATCCAGCTCTTTGGTTACTACAGTGTCTTTAATAGATACATTTTCAATAGCAGGATCTTTTTTTTCGGTAACTATATCTTCAGTAATTACCTCAACTATGTCATTAATAGCCAGCTCTTTGGTTACTACTGTGTCTTTAAAAGATACATTTTCAATAGCAGGATCTTTTTTTTCGGTAACTATATCTTCAGTAATTACATCAACTATTTCATTAATATCCAGCTCTTTGGTTACTACTGCGTCTTTAATAGATACATTTTTAATAGCTAGATCTTTTTTTTCGGTAACTACACCTTTAGTAATTAATCTTCTAGGTATAGCATTCATCGTAGTTAGGCTTAAACTTAGAATAATAGCTACCAATGTGGTTTTATTTATTAAAATTT
>JBHPBZ010000024.1:0-10632 GCA_042576165.1 Candidatus Babelota bacterium
CACTAAATCCATTAATTTTTTCGGCAGTTTCAGCGAGTGATTTTTGATTGATTTCTTCTGCAGTAGTAATTGAGAGTTCTATTTTCTGCCCATTTTTATTTATAGTTCTATGATCATTTAAAATATATTTATTAAAGTATAATTTTATAATTTTTTCACGCTCGTGAGTTTCTGGGAGGGGGAAGTAAATTTTTTTGTGTATGCGACTCAAAACTGCTGGGTCTAGTTCATTTTCGTAGTTAGAGGCTAAAATTATTGTAAATTTATTTGAACTTTCACCAGTTCTAGATAAAAAGGCATTAACCAGGTTTCTTTCGTGGTTATTTAAAACTCTTCTATCTCTTAAAAATGCATCGGCTTCGTCGATAAAAATTAACATACCCCTGTTGCTTTGTTCTGCCCAATCAAAAAGTTTATGTAGTTCTGTGATTCCTTCTCCATTTTTAAATTGAGCAAAATCTGCACCAGACATTATTGCAAAATCCATATTACAATATAATGCTAATTTTTTTGCAAACATAGTTTTGCCAGTTCCTGGTAAACCATAAAAAAGAGTGTTTCTAAAAGGTAAAGCGTTTTCAAAGCTATTTTTTGAATCCTCTGCAAGCATTTGCATATTTTTTGACATTTCTGGTGTTAAGACTACTTCTTTTAAATTTACTTCTGGTACATTTTTACCAAAAATTGTAGTTCTAAACCATTCCTTAAAAGAATTTCTCCAATCTTTGCGTGAAGATTCACGAATCAAAGAAGGTTTTCCTATTTTTGCATCTATGTACCTAAAACCTAATTTTCCTCCATAGTATATTATTGTAAGTCCTGCGGTTGTTCCAGTAATAGCCAGACCTAATAGAGATAAGTTGTTTTTGTTGAAAAGGTTTTCAAAAAATAACTTTAATCTTTCTTGTTTACCTTCATTATCAAGCATTCCTTTAAGTATCATATTGTCTTGATTTATTTTTTTCTTGGATTGTAGAGTAGCATGATTTATTCCTGCGTTTCCGAGGTTGCCAAGAAGATTCATAGCAAAATTATCAATATTTCTACCATGATCTTGTTGTTTATCTAGCTGTTTTAATTCTTCCTTTAGAAGTTTCATATCTATTTCATAACGTTTATCTGAAATATTGCTATGTCGTAGAGCATTTATTTTATTTTTTATCTCTAAGATTTTTTGGTTGTGATTTTCATTTTTACTCTTTTCATTTGTTAAAATGTTTTCAAATATTTCTTTAAAATCATCCATGTTTAATCCTAAAAAATCAGATTCACTGGGATTATTATTCATGCATTTTAGATTTTCTATAGAGGCAAAACATGAAAAAAGGATTAGTAGAATATAAAATTTTTTAAGCATAAACTGTACCTTTAATATTTAAAATAGTTAATTATTATTTTTGTTTTGTTAAACTTTTAATTTCTTTATAAATACTTGATTTATATTTGTCCAAAAAAAGTTTTGAACATAAAATTATTGATGGAATACTAAATATTAGATTTGTTTTTAATTTTGATTTATAAAAAGTATTTTTTTTAATTTTGAGCCATTGAAAAAGATTAATATCATCAAAGCTACTTTTAATAAAGTCTTTTATTGCGATGGAATTGGTAGCGAGTTCTTTAGGATTAGGCTTTTTTTGTAATGATTTATTCTTGATTAGCAAAAGTGCCAAATGTTGAGGATTATTTTTTATTTTTTTAAATAATTGTTTTTGCAAAAAACTACTTTCAATATTTTTTATTGCATTTGCAAAAGTCAAAAATTCTTGTAAAAGATGTATTGGATAACTATCCCAAATTTTGAAAAGCTTATATTTTTTTAAAACGATTGTATTTGTTTTTGGTTCTTTATATTCGCAATATTTGCACGGATCGATAACAAATTCATTTAATAGATATTTAAATACACTTAAATTGTTAGATAAGCACTGTAGGTAAGGATTAAATATTAGATTTAGTGTGTTATGTAAAGGTATTGGTTTTCCTGTTACGAAATATATCCAAGTTGATTTATTGGGATATTTAAAATAGTCAGTAAATGAAAGTTGTTTTTTGCCCACTAAGATTTTCATTTTTAAGAAATCAAAAATTTCTGAATACAATAAATAATAAATGAATCTTTTCGAGATAAATTGTTTAAATATGTCTGAATAATTACTACTCATTTTTACTATATAATTTTCAAGTTTTTTTTTTGTTTCTCTGGATACAAAATCTTTAGCTTCATTCACATCAGATAGTTTTTGAGCATCGGTTTCTTTTTTAGGAGCTTTTGTATTGATTTTGCTGAGTATGGAAATTAAATTTTTGTTATCTCTTGTTATTGCATCAAATGTTTTTTCTATATAAAAATTCCAGAGTGTTTCTTTAAATTGGTTATCAATCAAAGAGTTTATTAACAAAATTGGAATTTCTATTAGATCACTTTTATAAATACCAAAATTTAATTGTAAATTTTTAATGATATTATTATTGGGCATTGGGATTTGAAATATGATTAGATCATTAAAGCTATCTGTTTTATTTAATTTATCTTTTATTTTGTCAAAAAACTTACTTTTTTTATTAATGAATTTGTCTTTATTATCAAGATACGCATCACTTTTTTGTTTAAAGTTTTCCATTTTAATCAAAAAATTATGAATTTGTTGTGTTTGTTCTTGAGTAAGTTTTGTTTTTTTTGAAAAAACAAAACTTGTTGTGAAAATAAGAATAATAAAAAAAATAAATAGATTTTTTGTTTTTCTATACATGCTGACTTAAATATATTTAACCATGAAACTTATGGCATTCACCAATATTGTTACCCCAATCTTATGATATCAAAATAGAGTATATAATATTTAATTTATATCAAATTTATGCAGTATTAATTGCATATTCTATATTACGTTTTTAATTTAATTGTTTTTTATTTTATTCAAGAAAATATTGCAAAAAAATAAAAAAATTACTTATAAAAAAATAAATGTGTTAAAATGCGCGCTTACTAACAAACATTTTAAAAATAAAGAATTGAGATTAATTGTAACAAGGAATTATTATGAAAATGGTTATTGTAGTTACTTTACTTGTATCGAGTTTTGCTTGTATGAGTATTAATTCTGGATTATTATCGTCTAAAAAACAAGTAGAAGTCAAACAGTATAATACTAAAGATTTGTTACCAAAAATCGTGTCAAGTATTGATGATTTAAAAAAAGATAAAGTAAGGAGGAATGATGTAATAAATAGATTACTAACTTTGCAGGCAAAGTTGCTTAAATCTATTGATAATAAAGAGGATAAAAAAAAACTATTTTCTTTATTAAAAGAAACAGAAAATATTAAATTAGATACAAAATTATTTCTAGATACTGAAGTTGAAAGAATAAAAAGCCTTTCTTTTGGTGATAGAATTTATAAGATAATTTTAAATTTAACATCGCCTAGAGCAATTTTATGCACGACTTTAATGGCTATTACTTTTGCAGTAAAAGGAGTTATAAATTCTGGTGAACTAAGTAGGATATTACAAAATCTAGTTACCATATTGAATAGACAGATTTTTTTATTTATATTGTTTAATATTTGGTATGTTATCTCGAATTCTCCTTATTTATTAAAATCATGTTTTGAATGGTGATTTTTTATGTTAAAAAAGATAGTGTTATTTGGTTTAATTTTTTGTAGCAATCTTAAATCAGAAAAAATAAATCCTTTATCTAAGATTGTAATAACAAGCCAAAAGGCTATTTTCAAAAAAACTGATAAGCCTAAAAATTTTATTTTTACATATTTAGATGATGTTATAGTTACTTTTTCGGATAATAGTAAAATTAAGTCTGAAGAATTAGAAATAGAGATTGATTTAACAAAATTTGATTTAGATAAAAAATCTCAAGACAATAAAAAACATAATAAATCAAGTTTAGATAAGTTTAAAAAGATAACATTTAAAAGGAATGTGAAAATAAATAAAGATAATAAAAAAATAGAATCAGACTTTGCTGAATTATTTTTAAATAAAAAAATATGCAAATTTATTGGAAATGTTAAAATTGAACAAATAAAAAAGCATAAAAAAGATTTGCCAATAAATACTTTTTGTAAACAAGCTATTTTGAATATGCAAACAGAAAAAATAAATTTTATTGGTGATGTTTTAAAGCCCGTTAGTACAACAATTAAGCTTGCTGGACATCCTGGTTTTCTAAAAAAGGTTAAAACTAAAGAAGAAAAAAGGGCTGAAATAAAGGCTAATAGTAAAAAGAGATTAAGCCAGACAAAAAAATCATAATTAATATTATTGGGGTAGAAATCATAAATAAAATAAAAATTTTATCATCTCAGGAAGCTCAGAAAATTGCTGCAGGTGAAGTTGTAGAAAGACCAGCAAGTGTTGTAAAGGAAGTTATAGAAAATTCTATTGATGCTGGTGCAACTCAAATTTCTCTTTATATAGAAAAATCCGGAAAAAATTTAATTCGTGTGGTAGATAATGGTGAAGGTATGTCGCAAGATGATGCAAAGCTTTGTTTTACAACTCATGCAACAAGTAAAATAGAAAAACTAGATGATATTCGTAAAATTTTAACTTTTGGATTTAGAGGAGAGGGACTTGCAAGTATTTCTTCTGTTAGCAAAGTTAAACTTGAAACAAAGACTAATCATGATGAACTTGGAATAAAAATTGAATATGAGTTGGGAGAATTTCTTAGGGAAGAACCAATTGCATTATCAACCGGTACTGATATTTGTATTAAAGATATTTTTTATAATACTCCTGCAAGAAAAAAGTTTTTAAAGCAAGATGAAACAGAATGGAATAAGATTCAACATATCTTTTATGCTTTTTGTATAAGTAATATCGATATTCATTTTAAGCTTTATCGTGATAATAAATTAATTTTAAATATTCCAGTAACACAAGATGTTTTGCAGCGTACTAGCCAAATTTGGGGACATAATTTTTCGCAAAATTTAATTGAATTAAAAAAAACAAATCAACTTGATTTAAAATTAAATTTTGCTGGTTTTATTTCGAACCACAATTTTTGGCGATATGGTCGTCAGCAAATTTTTTTCTTTGTTAATAAGCGATTGGTAAAAAACAAAGAATTAAGCAAAGGTTTATTGAAAGGTTATTTAAATGTTTTACCGCCAGCTCGTTTTCCTGCAGCATTTATTTTTATTAATTTGAATAATTCAGATATTGATATAAATGTTCATCCAAGAAAAGAAGAAGTGCAGTTTACAAAACCCAAAACTATTCAGTTGAATTTACAAAAAATTGTTACACAAAGTTTAGAAGCAAATTTAAGTAAACAAATTAGCATAAAGTCAGAAATTAACTCTTCTAAATCGCAAGAAAATACTTATGAGATTTCTGATGAAAGCATTGTAAATTCAAATTCAAATGGTGGTAAAGATAGTTTTAAGAAAGAATTAAATTTTTCTGAATTAGGTTCTAATTTTTTTCCCAAAACTAAACCTCAAGCTTTTAGCAAATTGGTTAATATTCCAGAACAAGAAACTATAAATGAATATTCTAATAATAGCTTAGAAAAACAAAATAATATTGTTACTCAAAAGCAAAAAATACAGATTATTGGTCAACTTTTAAAAACTTATATTTTATTTGAAAATGACCAAGGCCTTGTAATTATTGATCAGCATGCAGCGCATGAACGAATTTTGTACGAAAAATTTTTAAATAAGTTTGAAAAAAAGGAAGGGACTCGTTTATTATTTCCTGAAATTTTGAATTTAAATTCAGAACAAATTGAAAAAATTTTAAAAGAGAAAGAACTTTTTAATAATCAGGGGATAGAAATTGATAGGTTGAGTAATTCAGAAATTGTTATAAAAACATCTCCACCCAAAATTCAGAACCATTCTTTGAAGGAGTTGGTTATTGAAGTACTTGAATTTATTCAAGAAAATGAAGATCATTTTTCTAAAGAGATATTTAGAAAAAAGCTAAATGAGCATATGCATACACAGATGGCTTGCAAGATGGCAGTTAAGGCGGGTGAAATTTTAAGTATGGTAATGATGCAAAATATTATTGATAATTTACTTAAAACAAATAATTGTTTTATTTGTGCCCATGGTAGGCCTACAACTTGGAGCCTAAATAAAAGTCAGATTGAAAGAAATTTTAGAAGAAAATGATTTTTTAAACCACCTTCTTCTAAGATTTTATTTGGTGACAATATTTATAGATTTTTTATTTTGTTTAGTATTAAAGACTTCCCATTCCCAAGCACTTTTCAATATATTATTTAAATCGGAATATTTTGTTTGCCAACCTAAAAGATTTTTGATTTTTGTTGAATCTGCAATTAAAGTTCCAACATCACCAGGACGGCGGCCGAATTTTTTTATATTTATTTTTTGATTGCAAATTTTTTGTGTAGCATTAGTCATTTCTTTTACAGAATATCCCTTTTCTGACCCTAGATTAAAAAAATTAGATTTTTCTGTTTCTTGTAGATATTGTAAAGCCAAAACATGTGCTTGTGCGATATCAAGGATGTGAATATAATCTCGTACGCATGTACCATCTGGAGTATTGTAGTCTGTTCCAAAAATTTTAAATTCGGTATTGTTTTTTATTGCACGTAACATAAGTGGAATTATGTGAGTTTCTGGATTATGTTGTTCACCAAGGTTCTTTTCAGGCAAAGCACCTGCAGCATTAAAATAACGTAGTGAAACATATTGTAAGTTGTAAGCCTGAGAATAATCTTGTAATGCAAATTCAATTGCTAGTTTATTTTTTCCGTAAGGGCTAATAGGATCAAAAGTATGATTTTCAGTCAATGGTAATTTATTTGGGTTTCCGTAAATGGCACAACTTGAAGAAAAAATAAACTTGTTAACGCCGTATTCTAACATTGTATTTAATAAATTTAGAGTTTTTATGACGTTGTTCTGGTAGAATTCTTGTGGTTTTTTTACAGATTCTCCTACTTCAATAAAGGCGGCAAAATGCATTACAGCATCAATTTGATTTTCAGTAAAAACTTTTTTTAAAATTTCAGGATTTGCGAAATCATCTTTAATTAATCTGGCCCAAGGTTGGTTAAAACTTTGATTATGAACAAATTTATCGATAATTATTATTTTAAAACCTAATTTAGAAAGTAAGTAGGAGGTGTGAGAGCCGATATATCCAGCTCCACCTGGGATTAAAATAGTTTTTGACATAATAAATCTCCCAAAAAATAACATATTCGCCTTCACTAACCAATTTTAGTATTATAAAACTTAATTTATAAAAAAACACAAGTGTTAAATTAAGGGCTTAAAATGATTGCGAAAGTTAAGGGTACACAAGATTATATAGATTTAAAGTTAAAAAAATTTGTTATTAACCAAATAATAAAATTATTACGATGTTATAATTTTTTGCAGATTCAAACTCCAATTCTTGAACATACAAAATTATTTGTAAGATCTTTGGGCGAAAAGACAGATGTTGTTTCAAAAGAAATGTATATTTTTCAGCCAGAAAAGAAAAATAGTATTTGTCTGAGGCCAGAGGCTACAGCTTCAACAATTCGTGCATATATTGAAAATAGAATAGATCAAAAACCATGGAAGGTTTTTAGCTTTGGGGCAATGTTTAGGCATGAAAGACCGCAAAAAGGGCGCTGGCGTGAATTTGAACAATTTAATATAGAAGTTGTTGATTCAGATTCAATATTTCAGGATGCACATTTCATAAAAATGATAGATGTGCTATTTAGTGAAACATTTAAATTAGAAAATTATGTTTTAAAGCTAAACTTTTTAGGTTGTTTTGATGATAGAAAAAAGCACAAACAAGAGTTATACAAATATTTGACAAATATTTCAGATCAAATTTGTCAAACCTGTCAAGATAGAAAAGAAACTAATATTTTGCGAGTTTTTGATTGTAAAAATGAAGATTGTAAAAAGTTGTATTTAAAAGCTCCAAAATTAACTGATTATTTATGTAATGATTGTAGTGTTGAGTGGAACCAGCTTAAAGAGACGTTACAAATTCTTTCTGTAAGTTTTGTTCATGCTACAGATTTAGTTAGAGGTTTGGATTATTACAATAAAACTGTTTTTGAGTTTGTTTCTCCGGAGCTTGGATCGCAAGATGCTTTTTGTGGTGGGGGAAGATATTCATTGGGTAAGCAACTAGAAGAAAAAAGCGAAATTCCATCAATTGGTGCTGCAATTGGGATTGGGCGCTTATTGATGTTGATTCAAAATAATTTGAAAAAATTTTCTTTACCTCAAGAACCATCATTAAGTTTAATAATTCCAATGACAAAAGAACAAAATAATTTGGCATTATTGCTTGCCTATGAATTGCAAGCAAATAATATTTGTACAGACGTATTGCTTGAAGATGCATCGTTGAAGAGCCGAATGCGTAAAGCAAATAAGATGGGAGCAAAGTTTGTTTTATTTATTGGTGAGGATGAAGTTAAGAGCGGTACAGTTTCTGTCAAAAACATGCAAAATGGAGAAGAGGAATTGATCAGGCAAGTAGAGATTTGCCCGTATTTAAAAGGCAAAAGTTGACATTGTAATTGCGAATGCTATAACTAGATTAGTTTTTATGGTTAGGTTACTAGAAGAAATAGCCTTTTTGTTTTTAGTTTTTTTACTACTAGAAGGATTAGTATTATGATTCCAGCAAATAAAATTTTAAATACAGTTTTTGTTTGTTCTCTATTTTTTACTATGAATGCAAAAGATGTTAAAAACGTTAATTCCTATGAATTTGGAAATAAAGATTTAACAATAGTTTTAAAATCTACAGATACAACAATAAATAAAGATGAGGTTATTCTTAATACTATTAATGAACTTGCTAAAAATATTGATCCTAAAAATGCAGCAAAAATGTATCTAAAATATACTGAAGAGGTTTTTAGTATTGTAAAGAATAGTTCTGTTACTATGATGCAAGCATTAAAAGCATGTAAAACAAAAGAGGAAGCTGCAGTTGTTCAAGGAAATTATTTGAGAAGCATGTCTGAAACATTTGGGAAAAAAGACAATGCTCTTAAACAAGCATCATTATTTGCTTCTTTTTCTGATGAAGTAATAAAAGAAATCCAGCAATCATTGGCTCAATCAACTCAGGTTTATTTATTAGAAATACAAATTTCAGCAAAGAAGCTTGATCTTAAAACGGATGATGTTAAAGCTAAGGCAAGAATTGTTGATGAACATGGAGAATTCGTAAAAAATAAAACCAGTGAGTTTTTTGATAAAGTAATTGATTCAATGAAAAATGTGTTTAAGAAGCATTATAAAATATAAAATAACTTTATAAATTTCCAAGGTGTAGTACTGCGCCTTGATTTAGAATTTTTTCCCTATAATTGTTTGTAGCATTATTTAGATCAATGATATGAAAAATTATGGGGAAAAGTTCTTTTTTTATATCGCTATAAATATTACCCATAATGGCAGGATTTATAGTGCTTCCAAAATCGATTGCGATATCAGCCTCTTCTTCTTTTTTATATTCAAGATTAAATAAGTATATTTTACTTCCTGGTAAATGTTTATGAATTATTGTTACAATCTCATCTTCATATTTTAATATCACGGGTTCTCCTTTTTTAATGGTTAGCGGTCTGCTTTTTGTGTAATTAAAAATTTTTTTAAAAAATCACACTAGACCTCTATCTAATTCTCACTTTTTTATCTATTCTATATCCAACAATTAGATAAATTTTAATATTCAATTGATGGTTTATTTTTTGTTCTAAATCTTCTTCTTGCTGCTTACATTATTTCACAATAATAACGGTCCTGTTTTGTAATTTCAATATTGTATTTTTTACAAATAGATTTTCTTATAAAACCTTCTTTTTTAAATTGCTCGTTTTCTTCTTTATTAAAAAATGGAGAAGTATCAATATTTTCTAAAATTTTTATAGCCTGTTTTTTAAAATTATTTGTGCAATATTTTGATCTAAACAAGTTGGATTTTTCTTTTGAAAGAAGTAATAAAAAGCATATTTCTTCTAAAGAATATAATTTGTTAAAACTTTTTTTATTGTTAATTTGCCATATTATTGCTGTCTCCCAAGATGCAGTTGAAACATATTTGCCATCGGGAGAAAATTCTGCTGAATTAACAGGATGATTATAATTGAAGGTTTGCTTTAGTTTCCCCGTATTTGTATCCCATAATTCCACTGTAAAACCTGATTTAGTTAAAATAGACTTGCTATCGGGAGAAAATTCTGTTGACATAACAATTGAACAATTAAAGCTTTGTTTTGAAATCCCTGTTTTTATATCATATAATATTGCTTTTTTCTTAGGTCTTGTAAATAAAACATACTTGCCATCGGGAGAAAATTCTGTTGAAGAAGGACGAAAAAAACTATATGCATCATGTTGAAGAAAAGTCTCCATTAAAATCCCTGTATTTGTATTCCATAATCTAGATGTATCATCTGATGCAATTAAAACATATTTGCCATCTGGAGAAAATACTGCTGAATTAACCTCATGATCATGTTGAAAAGTCTTTATTAAAATCCCAGTATTTGTATCCAATATTTTCACTGTATTACCTGATGCAGTTGAAACATATTTGCCATCTGGAGAAAATACTGCTGAATTAACCTCATGATCATGTTG
>JBHPBZ010000025.1:0-10182 GCA_042576165.1 Candidatus Babelota bacterium
AGATCTTGCAAATATTGATAGAAATTCCGTTGTAATCAATTTTAATAATTTAGGTTTTGTAAATATGAAAAATAGTAAGTGTTTAGTTATAATCTTTTTGTTATTTATACAAAATATATTTTCAATGGATTGTGGTTATAAAAAAAATCCAGCATTTAACAATTCATTTGAAATTTTATTGGATGCATTAAGATGCCAAGGTTTAGATTTATCTTACTCAGATAAATCTAAGTTCATTGATGGCATAAAATCATATTTTAAAGAAGGGAAGATTAAAAATATATTATTTGATTTAACAAAAAGATACGTTGTAATTATTTCAGCATCGAATAAATGTATACTTATATTTTCAAGATTATCAGAAGATTATAGTTTTACTCTAAGCCAGCTTATATATGATTCTAATAAGGACTATTCAGAAAATATTTCTTCGGTCTGTATTAGTCAGCATGCCTTTTATTTAATTGTGTGTTATGAAAATGGCTATTGTATGATATTTAAAAATAATGGGGAGAGTTTTGTTGCAGAAATTTTTTTTTACTTAAATAAATTGTTTATAAACGGCATATCAGATTTCTTATTCTATGTATCGAGTTCGGGATTTTTAGGTCGATATTTGATTCTTGGGTGTAATAATGGAGATATAATAATTAGTAGTTTCAAAAATGGTAGTTTCAAAAAGAGTTATTTGGAAATAAATAAGATTATTAATTATGCAAGCGATTTTAAAAACAATTTTCCGGGCAATACGGTTAATACTAGATATGTTTATAAACATTCGCGCAATGCTGTTATGAGTATTTCATGTTTTAATAATGGAGATTTTGTTTTTGTCAGTGGAGATGGGTTTATTAATTGTTGGAATTATGATGGCAAAGATGCAAAATGTATAAAAAAAGTTGATCTTAGACAGTTTTTAGAAAAAAATCGCAAAAATTGTTCAGATACTACTTTTTTTTCGTGTGGGGATAAGTGGAAATTTATAGGAAGTACTATAAAAGACAAATGTTTATTTTTTGAATTAATTAATCTAGAAGAGTCTGAGATTTTTGATAATAGTTTTAGAAAGATTTCTGTGCCTATTAGATAATTAAATTTTTTTAAAAAAATTTAATTATCTAATAGGCCTTTCATATTACTTATTAAAACTAGTTATTGAGAATATTCAATGCTTTTTTTATAATACTTTTACAATCTATTTTTTGATCTTCTAAAAGTTCTTGTGCTGTTCCCGATCGAGGTATTTTTGTAACAGACAGAATGTCTACATTAATTGTTTCATCTGTCAGTTTGCTTGCAATTGATTCACCAATTCCACCCTGAAGGTAATGATCTTCAACAGTAATTATTTTATTTCCAGATTTGGTAGCTATTTTTTTGATAGTTTTTATATCAAGTGGTTTTATGGAATAAAGGTCAATTATTGAGACAAAAATATTTTGTTTTTTGAGTTCTTCATATGCTTTTAAGCTTTCATGTAATGTTATTCCTGCTGAAATAATACATATTTTATCATTATTACTTTCTTTTAAAATTTTACATCCTCCAATTTTGAATTCTTCATTTTTATTATAAATAATTGATGTTGAAGGTCTCATTGTACGCAAATAAGAAATCCCGTCATTATAATTTGTCATAATTTGGGTTAGTTTATATGTGCTGACTCCATCACTTGGATATAATATTATTGAATTTGGAATTGATCTAAACATTGAAATATCTTCTAATCCCATTTGAGATGGACCATCTTCTCCGATTGATACTCCGCAATGAGAACCACATATTCTTAATGCATTGCGTCCGACACCTGCCATTCTGATCTGATCGTGTGCACGTGTTAAAAATGCGGCAAATGTTGCAGCAAAAGGTATTTGGCCTCTTTGTTGTAAACCTGTTGCAACTCCAATCATTGTTTGTTCGGCAATAAAACATTGGATGAAATTTTTTGGATTTTGTTTTTCAAATATTTGAGTAAAAGTTGAATTTTTTACATCTCCATCTATTGCAAAAATATTTTTATTGTTTTTACCTAAAGCTGCCAATGCATAACCAAATGCTTTTCGGGTAGAAATACTTTTGGACATATCAAATAAGTTTGAATTTGTATCTGTATTTATATCGATGTCTTTAAATTTTATGCTATCAATTTTAATATTTGTTGGTTTTGGCGGAGTATATTTTATTTTTGGGATAAAAGTTGCTTCTTCTTTAAATTTATTTTTTAATTCTTCTATATATTTTTTTTCTTCATCTAAAAATGGTTTGCCATGATATCCGTTTTTATTTTCAATTTCAGAAATTCCGTATCCTTTATAGGTTTTTGAAATAATTACTGTAGGTTTGTTTGAATTTTTTATATTTTTTAATAGTTTATCAAATGTTGAAATTATCTCTGGAATATTATGTCCGTCAATTGTGTAAGTATTCCAGCCAAATGCATCAAAAATTTTTGTATATTTTTGTATATCATGATTTTGAAGACTTTCTCCGGATTGACTTAATCTATTGCAGTCTACAATTCCAATTAAGTTATTTAATTTATAATGTGCAGCAATTTCAGCGGCCTCCCAAATTGATCCCTCAGTGATTTCTCCATCTCCCATCATGACATATGTTGTGTAATCTAAATTTTGATATTTTGCATTTATTGCCATTCCAATACCAATTGCAAGACCTTGGCCTAAAGATCCTGTTGCAGCCTCATTATAAATAAAACGTGGAGTCGGGTGACCTTCTAAAAAAGAATCAAATTTTCTTAAATTTAATAATTCTTGATCTGAAATTACTCCCAAATTTTTCCATGCGGCATAAATTACAGGAATAGCATGACCTTTTGATAGTATGAATCGATCATTATTTGTATTGGATGGATTTTTTAAATCGTATTTTAAAAAATTAAAAAATACTGTGGATATAAGATCGGCAGCTGAAAGGCACGAAGTTGGGTGTCCTGATGCGCTAGAGCTTGTTGCACGAATAGAATCGATTCTTAGATTTAATGCTTGTTTTTTAATATAAAGCAATTGTTCTTTTGTGATCATAATATTTCCTTAGTTGAATTTATAGTTAAATCTTTTCTAAATTTTATTTTACTAACAACTTATGCTAAGAAATGTAAAATAAGAATTATAGTTACGCAAGGGTAATAAAAATATTGTTTATTAAAATTATTATTAATGAATAATCCGTTAAAATTTTTGGAGTGATTTTGTCTGAAGTAAAACGAATTTCAGAATTTTTTAATAATATTGTATTAAAAGAGCATGCTTGGAAATTAAAATTGTTTAAGATGTGGAATGAAATTATAGGTGAACTCAAGAATAAAGTTGAGATAGAAAGAATAGAAGGTAGATTACTGATTTTATCTGCAACTCACTCGGTTTGGGCAAATGAGCTTTTTTTGTTATCAGATTTACTTAAAAAAAAGATAAATACAGCATTAGGAAAAGAGTATATTAAGGCTATTAGAATTAAAACTAAAAAAAAGAATAGTAAGAATTTAATTAGTAAAAAGAATTATTCGCAAAAAGATAAGCATTTTATACATATAAATTATTTTAAAACACTATGTAATTTAAATAAAATTGAAAAAAAAGCTTTAGATAAAATTGGAGATCAAGAGTTAAAAGATAGTTTAAGAGATTTTTATTTATCCTGTAAAAGGGGGAGAAATGAAAAACAGAGTGGTAAGTATTAAAAGTTTAGTTTTAATATTAGGAATTAATTTAGGCTGTATTTTTTTTACGCAAAATGAGACAGAAAAGTCTTTTGAATTAATATGGTCATTGGATGATATTGAGTCACAGAATTATTTTTTGTATGCAAAAGGTGCTTATCAAAGGATAGGTGGAAAGCCTTTTAAGGCTGCGGAAACATTTAAAAAATTAAATAAAGATAATATTTCTTTTTATGCATATGATGCGCAGATTAGACTTTTTTTTGATTTACATAAATTTAAAAAAATTGTTGCTTTAGGAGAGAAGATAAAAAAGCATTTTAGAGATAATTTAGATATTCAACTTATTCTTGCTCAGTCATATTTAAATTTAAATCTTGAACAAAATGCAGAAAAATATTTTATAGAACTTTCAAAAAAGTATCCCGATAATGATCAAATTGCTTATTACACAACAGTTTCTTACATCAAAAATAACAAATTGCATGATGCGCTAGATTTTATTAACAAATGTTTATCTCAACATACGTTACGGTCAAAACATTTTTTATTTCATTTTCTAGCTTCAAAAGTTTATTTACATTTGAGGCGATATATTGATGCGCTTGAGCATATAAAAAAAAGTGTGAACTTATATCCAAAATTTGAGAAAGGTTGGTTGTTGAAAGCTTTGTTAGAAGAGCAACTAGGTAGGATAAATCATGCTATTGCTGGTTATAAACGCTTTCTTGATATTGTTGGGGAAGACTTGGCTGTTGAAAAACAATTAGTACGTTTATTATTTAATGTAAAAAAATATAAACAAGCAGCAAATACACTAAGAAATATGAATCTTACAACTCCGGAATATTTTTTTGATTTGGCATTAATTGAACGTAGAGCTAATAATTTTAAACAATCCTTAAAAGATATAAATAAGTTGCTTGAAAAATTTCCTAATTTTAATAAGGCTAAAATTTTGAAGGTTGAAGTTTTACTTTTGAGTAAACAAAAACAAGAGGCTTTGGATTTTGCTACAAAATGGTTAAGTTGTGAACCAAATAGTTTGTCTGCTGTCAAGATTCTTATCTTATTGCAAAAAAGATCTATTCCAAAAAGTTTAGTCATTTCTGCTTTAGAAAAAGTTTTGAAAAAAAATAAATCGAGTCAGATAATTTTGGCTGCTTTAGCAGATTTATATTTAGAAGAAGGTAACCTGAATAATGTTATAAAATATTGTAACAGTTTAAATAGTATAACAAATAGTGATGCATTAAAATCTAAATTACTATTTCAGATAGCCTATGCTTATTTTGAACAAAAAAAAGATGATAAGGTAGAAAAATATTTAAAAAAAGCAATGAATTACAAGCCTGTATATCCTTCTGTATATAATTTGTTAGCATATTTTTATGCTCAGAAAAATAAAAATTTACATCAAGCCATTAAGTTATCTGAAATGGCATTAGAATTAAATCCTGATTGTTACTATTATTTAGATACCAAAGGTTATGTCTTATTAAAATTAGGAAAAATTGAAGATGCAATAAAAAACTTTGAAAAAGCATTATCTGTTGTAGGTAAAGACAGGGTAGTTGAACATCATTTGAGATTAGCAAGAAACTTAAAGAAGTAAGTTGAAGTTATGAATAAATCGAATATTTTGTTTATAGTTGCAGGTGGTTCAGGGGGACATATTTTACCAGCTATACAGTTAGGGAAGGTATGGTCTAAGAATTATCCTGAATATAAAACAATGTTTTTTTGTGGAAATAAGAAGATCGATCTTAAAATAGTTAAAAATAACAATTATTTGGATAAAGTTTTTATTTTTAATTTAGACAAGTTTCCGGGTAAAATGATTTGGAAATATCCAAAGTTTTTACTTCAATTGATTTTGGTTTATATAAGGAGTTTACATTATCTTTTTAAATTTAAGCCAAAGAAAATTATAAGTACTGGTGGGTATATTTCAATTCCTATTTGTACTCTTGCAAGATTTTTTGGTATTGATGTAGAATTGCATGAATTAAATGTTATTCCAGGAAGGGCGGTGAAGGTGCTTCTGCCTTTTGCTAAAAAAGTATATGTAACATTTGAAAGTACAATGTTTTTTTTAAGAAATAGAATGAAAAACTTTTCTAAAAGATGTTTTTTACAAGATTATCCAATGCGCTTTAGTTCAAAGGATAGGGTTTTTAATAAAAACGATTTAATTAACTGTATTAATAAAGATTTTTGTTGTAATTTTTATATGAATTATAAAACAATTTTTATTTTAGGCGGGTCACAAGGTTCTTTGTTTTTGAACAAAATTTTTAAAAATTGGCTGTTTATGAATAAAGAAAAATATAAAAATATACAGATAATTCATCAAACAGGAAGTAATGATAAAACAGATTGGATTAGTTTTTATAAAAAAAATAATATTTCAGCAATAGTATTTTCTTACATGGAAAATATAAAAAATTTTTATTTAATATCTGATTTGGTTATTTCACGAGCTGGAGCAGGTATTTTATTCGAGTTGGAATTTTTTAAGAAAAAATCTTTAATTATTCCATTAAAATCTACTTATACTGATCATCAAATTAATAATGCATTTGAAATGATACAAAGAAATCCGGAGTTGTTTTTTTCTAGGAATTCAGATGATATTGTAAAAGATTTTTCTATTTTTGAAGGTGATATGGAAAGACTTATTAGTTAAAGGCCAACATTTTTATTTGTTAGCCTTTAAAATTATTTTGTTAGCTATTGTAAAAATGATATGCAGAATATGATGCAATTACTGCCAATAAGCTTATAGTTGGTACAAAATATTTTAATTTAGAAGTTCTTGTTTTTTTATTTTTGCAGGTACTTTTAGTTAGTGTAGTTTGATTGGGAGCAATTTTAATTTTTTTAGTGTTAATTCTTGGAAGTTTTATATTATTTTTTTTGTGTTTTGTATTTACACGTTTAAATTGTTTATAAAAATGGTTGATTTCGTTAGCATTTGTTCTGTTTATTGCCATAGAGTCTGCAATTTCTATTTTTGATTTAGAGATTTTTATTGCGAACCAATGTCCTGTATTTTTTTTAGTATTTAATGATGTATTTAAAATCAGAATTTGTGATTTAGGGGAAAGATCATCTTTAAACTTATTAATTTTATACTGAATCGATTTTTCATCTTCAGTATTGCCCATTACGGTAATTTGAGAAATATTATTTTCATCCAAAAGTATTTGTAATAATTTTTTTATTTCTTCGCCTGTTAAGTCTTGGATTGTGTCATTTTCTCGCATTCCTCTTATTGCATCATGAAGAAGGGATAGTTTTTTATTGAAAATTTCCCTGCAATTTATATTTTTTTTATCCTTTAACATGCAGTAGGCATTATAAATTGCATAATATCCACACATGTTTTTTGGCAAGGATCTATATCCTTGATAGAGTACGGAAATTTGTTTGATATTTATATTTTTAGATTTATTTTTTATTTTATGTTTAGCATTTTCTTTGTCGTACACTTGGAATAGCTTAAAAGGCATTAATTTAGGACGAAATTTTTCATATCTAAGTTCTATTTGCTGAGGATATGGAAGATCAGAGATACTTTCCAGGATGGCCTTTTCTAGTTCGTTTGTTTCAATACTCAAATCTATAATTTGTTTAAGTGCTTTCTTGTTTAATTGTTCTTTTTTGTGTGTTTTAAGGCTAGCATTTATGGCTTTTTGAAGTTCTGCATCATTTTGCTCCATGGCACTTATAGAATTAAACAATAATACTAATGATAGTATTTGAAATAAAAATGATTTTTTAATGAAATTAAAATTCATGGTAAGCCTCCTATTTGATAATTATTATTAACTCATTAATTATAACATTTTTAATTTGTAAAAAAAAATGCGATTTTAGCTGAAAATAATAGGTTTTTCCATGATTGTAGGCGTTTTTATGCCTAGATGATTTAAGATTGTTGGGGCGATATTTGCAAGACCGTAATTTATTTCTGGGGGAGGGGATTTAAGTTTTAGGTTATTTTTATTTAATTTGTTGTTAATTTTCATAATAATTACTGGATTATTTGTATGAGAGGTTGAGTGTTTTTCTGCCATTTCTTCGGCATTTCCATGATCAGATGTTATAAAAATTGTTCCATTTTGTTTTTCAACAACTTCTTTATATAGTTTTTTTAATTGTTTGTCCAAAAATTCACAAGCCTTTATAGTTGAATTTAAGTCGCCTGAATGCCCAACCATATCTGGATTAGCATAATTGATTAAATAAAAATAAGCAGGATTTTGTCTAAGAGATTCAAGAACGGTGCTTGTTATTTTTGCGGCGGACATTTCTGGAAAATTGGTATAAGTTTTGCTTTTGATTGATGGAATTAAAGTATAGATTACGTTTTGAAGATGTTTTTCTGACATTCCCCTAAAAAAATAGGTAACATGGGCATATTTTTCTGTTTCCGCTATTACAAAAATAGGTTTATGCGTTTGTGCCGATATTTCATCCAAAAGTGTATGGTCTATTTTTTCTTTTTTAAATAAAATATCGTTATTAAAATTTATAAAGTCTTTTTTATACCTTGTAGTTGTTATAAAAAACGAGAGTGTTTTATCTGTTGTGTTTAAATCTTTTACCAAAAAATGATTAAATTTTGGATTTATAAAACACTCAGTTAATTGATTTGCTCTATCTGGTCTGAAGTTAAAAAATAAGACACCATCATTTTTTTGAATAGTTCCTGCTTGGTCTAATTTTATTGGTTCTAGGAATTCATCCGTAATATTTTGCGTATAAGATTTTTGAAGTGCTTTTTCCCAAGATATATTTACAAAATTATATTGTTTATTGCATAAAGTATTATAACTTATTTGAGTTCTATTCCAATTCTTATCCCTATCCATTGCATAAAAACGACCATGTAGTGTTGCAAGTTTTCCACAATTAAATTTTTTAAAAATAGTATCCAGTTTACTAAGATAGTTTAAGGCGGATTTTGGTGGAGTATCTCTTCCATCTAAAAAAGCATGGACAAAAACTTTTTTAAGTCTCAGCTTATGTGCTAATTCAATTAATGCAAAAAGATGAGATTGATGGCTATGAACGCCAGAATCAGATAAAAGTCCCATAAGATGTAAATTTTTATTGTGGTTTTTTAAATATTCAAATTTTTTTATTAATAATTTATTGTCAAAAAAACTTTTATTTTCTATCGTTTGATTAAATTTACTTAAAATAGTTTCTGTAATTCTTCCACTTCCTATAGTTGAATGGCCAACTTCAGAATTTCCCATGTAGCCAGAAGGTAATCCAACCGCCTTTCCTGAGGCATTTAAGAGGCAATTAGGATATATTGTTAGCCATTTTTTAAAATTTGGCATATTAGCTGTGGCAACAGCATTGTTTTCTTTTTTAGGATTATATCCAAATCCATCAAGAATTATTAACATCGTTGGTTTGTATTGGTGAGTTTTCATTTAAATTTCCTTTTTTTACAAATTTTACTTTTTAAGTAAAATAATAATGAATTTTACATTGTTTTTTAAGTGTTTATTGAAAAGGTATATTTTATGAAAAAACAATATTTTATTGCTTTTATATTTTTATTTTTTAGTAATTTATCTTTGTTTAATTGCATTGCAAACCAAGATGTTGAAGTTAGTTTGGTAGATAATATAGAAATGTTAGAAGTAAAAGATCAAGATTCTAAAATTGATGATTTAGATGATTTTGATATTTCAGATTTAGATTTAGATGATTTAGAAGATTTTCCTGAAGACCAACCTTTAAGTTTTTCGAATAAATTATCTTTAGCATGGTTGGCTTTTAAATTAAACTCATCAAAGGCAATACTTCATTTCAATAAAAATGGAAGATGTTATATTGGTGGAACTAGTTTGGCCTGTGCAGTATTATTAATTTATCTTAAATTTTTAAGATCAAATAAAAAATAATTAATGGCACAAAAGATATTAACTTTAGAAAAACATTTATTTTCAATTTATAAGCAAGATTTATTGGAGCTTATAAATCTAAAAGATATTATTTTTCATGATAAGATTTTGCATAATAGATTAACAAATATTTTACGGATTAAATCTAATGAAAAAATAGTTTTTTTTGATAATCAAATAAACATAGAAGTTGAAATATTAAAAGAAACATTTAATGGTAAGAAAAAAATTTATGCAAAGTTGTTGAAGCAAGAAAAAAATAAGGCTTTGGTTCCTGAGATAATTTTTTGTCCATCTTTACTTAAGAAAAATAATTTTGAAGAGATTGTTTATGTTGCAGCTCAAATGGGAGTTTCTTGTATTCAGCCTATAATTACTCAAAAAAGCTCAAAGAAATGTTCTACAGGTAATGATAGACTAAAAAAAATTATGATTTCTGCATGCGAACAATCTAAAAATTTTGTAATTCCATATTTGAATTATCCCATTTTTTTTGATGATTTTTTGAAAAAAAAACTTGTAAAAGAAAATTCTGAGATAATAAAAAAGATATTTTTTGAAGAAAAAGAAAATAAT
>JBHPBZ010000026.1:0-10112 GCA_042576165.1 Candidatus Babelota bacterium
ACAAAGTAGTCATTCCAGAAATTATTCCAAGAAAAATTATGATTTTGTTCAAAATTAGTATTAAATCTTTTTTTAATCTCTTTTTTAACTTCACTTCTTCTAACATAATTCCTGTTGTCCTGTGCCATTGTTTGACGTAATTTGTTTAGAATTTTATTTTTTTTATAATTATATTCTGAGTATGGGATTTGATATGTATTTACAAGTTGATTAATAATATCCCCTACCTTTATGTCTAAGTCATTGTTAATAATAATTTTTTTTAATTTGCGATGAAATTTGGCCAAAATTTTCTCAGTTGTATTTTTTATTTTTGTATAACTTATTGTTTTGTTATAACTTATATCAATTTCACGTTGAAGTTGAGTGATTGTTTCATCTATTTTTAAATTATATTCTGGCAATAATTTGTTTGGAATATTGTGTATGGAAAAATTTGCTGTGGATAAATAATTTTTGGCAGCTTGTTCTATATTATATCTTAAGTTATGAGAATAAACATATGCTGTGGTAAAATATGATGGTTGAGCAAATTCATAATCAGAAAAATTTATACAAGACATTGAGTGTGAAGAAAAAATTAGTATTCCTATGCTAGTCATAAAAATTATATTAAATATGTGTTTTTTCATAGTTTGTCTCCTACTGATATTAATGAAATATTTAACTCTTTTGCTTTTCTTATAAAATTTTCTTTAGAAGAGATAAATGTTTTATTTGATTTCCAAGCTATAGCTTGGATTTGTCCCTTTGTTATACCGTGTAATGTTTTTAATCCTAGAGTTGGTAGATCATACTTTGTATTGTGTTTTATATGTGCAGTTTTGCAAATTATTAAATCTTTTTTGCCTAATTGAATGCCTCTTTTTATGCATTCATTTGTTCCTTCAATTGCTTCGACCGCAATTATCATTTGATCTTTTATTATGACTGTTTGTCCGATATCGCATTGTGAAAGTTGTGTTGCTTTTTGCATGCCAAAATTGATATCGTTTCTCATTTTTATATCTATTGTACCAGTTAAAACTCCTGGTTCAATAAAAAGAGAGCCTAAGATATCGCTTTGTTTTATTACTTGTAAACCTTCTTTCTTTAGGTAAGATATTAAAATTTCCATAATATCTTTATCATTTTTATAACTCAATTGTGCTAATAATTTTATTGCAAGAAAATCTAGTTTTATTTTATTTAACAAATTTTGTTTATCTACTTTTCCAATGAACAAGACTTGGGTAGTTTTTTTGCTTTTAATTAATTTTATAATTTTACTTGGTTTATAAAATTTTTTTGCGAAAAGTTCTATATTGTTGGGTATTATTTGCTTTATTTCAGAAGAGTTATCTTCAGGAAAAAGAGATATAACAAAAAATGGCTTATTTTTCTCAAGAAGTTTGGAGCATGCTCTTTGCGGTAAGTTTCCTGTTCCAGCTATTATTGCAATCATCTGGTTTTTTCTCCAAAAAATCTTCGAGTTTTAAGGTTAAGTCTAGTGCTGTTAAATCTTTTTTTCGTAAAGTTAATTTTTTGTTGGTTTTTATAGATTTAACGAAATTTTCGATTTCTAATTTTAGGGGATTATCTTTATAGACAAAAAGTCTTTCAATTGTACTTTCTTGCTTATATTTTAATTGATTGGAGCTAATTTTTACGCTATCGCTTGTGTGGCGATGGATAGAAATATCCTGAGTTGTAAAATCTAATTTTACAAAAGAGTTAGCTTGGTGAATACACATTGTTCTTTGTTTGATTTGTGAAGCTCGACTTGAAACTATATTTGCTAAAACTCCATTTTCAAACTGAATTTGTACTACTGCTATATCTGTAAGATCAGTTTTTATTTTACTACCAGTTATATTCACTGTTTTAATTTCGGAATCTACCAAATTTAAAATAATATCAATATCATGTATCATTAAATCTAAAACCACAGTATCTTTTTGTACTCTTGGTATAAATGGACCCAGCCTATGGCTTTCAATAAGATAAGGTTTGTGTATTATTTTTTTTAATTCTTGAACTGCACCATTAAATCTTTCTACATGACCAATGTGTAGGGCTAATTTATTATTTTCAGCTAGTTCAAAAAGTTTTTGAGCTTGATTGATATCCTTGGTTAAGGGTTTTTCTACAAAAACATGTTTTCCCTTTTGCAAGCAGTCTTTTGCTATTGGATAATGAAAATCTGTTGGAACTGCAATAATTACAGCATCAACATTGTCTATCCATTCGTTATAATTTTTAGTTTTAAGTATTTTGGAAGATTTTATTTTCCCCCAATTTTCTTTATTGGGATCAGAAATTGCTATAAGAGAAATGTTTTGTATCAATCTGCAAGCAGAAGCATGATAGCCACCCATATGGCCTAGTCCAATAATTCCAACTTTAATCATTTAATTTCCTTTTATATTTCACTTCCCTTAGAAACGCCGCGGGTGCTTTTTTTTATGAATTCCAAAAAGTAATTTACGTTTTGATCTTTTGCCCAACTAACAGTAGGATTTGTTTTTATTAAATTTTTAATATCATCCAAAAGTAACTTGTCTTGATAAAAGAGTTTTGCAACATGTTTGATTGAATTTATACTTTCTTGAGCAATTCCTGCACGCTTTAATGCGACACTATTTAAACCATGAAATTTTGCTTTAATTCCATGAAACATGCAAAAGGGTGGTAGATCTTGATTAATTGCACTAAATGGAGTTAGGGCGGTAAATTTTCCTATTCTGCAAAATTGATGAGTTGCGGAGTTAGCCATTAAAAATGCATTTTTTTCTACGTATGTATGACCACCTAAATTAACATTGTTTATTAACACTACATTATCTTCTAATATTACATCATGTGCAATGTGTGTATAACTCATTATGTAACAGTTATTTTGGATAGATGTTTTTCCGTTTGTTTTTTTCGAAGCTCCAATTGAAACGAATTCTCGTATATTACAATGGTTTCCTATTTCGATGCTACCGAATGGTTTTGTAGTACTAATATCTTGTGCCGTGGATCCAATAGATACATGACTATAAATTTTAGTATTATTACCTATTTTTACATTTCCTACTATTGTACAGAATGGACCTATTTTTACATTCTGTCCTAGAGTAACATTTGAACCTATAATAGAAGAAGGATGAATGTAGGTTTGGGTTGAATTAAAAAAAAGATTTTCGAATTTATTTTTTTCAATAGAGTTCACTGTTTTGACTCACGAAGTTGGGGGGTATCTTTTTAAGGTGATTTATACCATTTTTTGATTTGGCTGGGGTGGGAGGATTCGAACCTCCGAATGACGGTACCAAAAACCGCTGCCTTACCACTTGGCTACACCCCATTATTTTTCTTTATTCTGTTTCAATAGCTTTTTTATACTCTTCAACGATACGTTCTTCTATCATTTTGCGAGTTTCAACATTTAAAGGATGTACTATATCTTTAAAAGAGCCGTCTTTTTTTCTACGAGAAGGCATAGAAACAAACAATCCCTTATTGTCGCTTTTAATAATTTTCATATCTCTAACGATAAAACAATCATCAAAAACCATTGTTGCGTAACCCTTTAATTTGCCTTCATTTGCTAAATAAATTTTTACTTCTGTAATTTCCATCTATTTATCCTTACTTGCAGCCCTTTTTCAAATACTTAATCATAATAATCTTATTAACGCTGTTAATTTAAATGGTATAAGCCAGTTTGTCAACTTTTCGTAGTAAAAAATTATATTTTTTCTGCTGCTCGTAATTTTGCTGATCGTGAAGATGGGTTAAGTATAATTTCTTCGTCGGAAGCGATTATTGGTTTAGGAGTTAATATTTTTAGGACACTTTCTTTTTTTTGTTCTCTGAAAAAGTTTTTAACTATTCTATCTTCAAGTGAATGGAAGCTTATGCAAACAATACGGCCATTTTTATTAAGATGTTTTACTGCTGCTGGTAAAAAGATTTTTATATTTTTTAATTCGTTGTTTATATAAATTCGCAACGCTTGAAAGACTCTTGTTGCAGGATGAATGTAATATTTTTTTTTGGGGTGTTTGTAATTTGGGATAATTGATTCTATTAATGTTGTTAATTGGTCAACTGTTTTAAATTTCTCTTTTTTTCTTTTTTCTACAATTTTTAAAGCTATTGTTTTTGATCTTCGTTCTTCTCCAAATTCGCTGAAAATAATTTCGAGATCTTTAGGAGAATATTTATTAAGAACATCACTTGCTTTTAATCTTGAGTGTGCAGGAGAAATTCGCATATCAAGTGGCATATTAGTTTGAAAAGATAGGCCCGGGGTATTGCGGATTTGATGTTGTGATGTTCCAAAGTCTGCAAGTATTCCATCTAAATTGGTTATTTTTTCTTTTTTTAAAATTTGATCTAGATTAGCAAAATTTCCCCATATTATTTTTAGTCTATTTCCAAATTTTTTTTCAAATATTGGAGCTTTGTGTTCTATTGTTTTTTTATCCCAATCTAGAGCAATTACTTTGCAGTCTTTTTCTTTTTCTAGTATTGCAGTTGTGTGTCCTCCTCCGCCAAAAGTTACATCGAGATATGTTTTTTTGGCTTTAATATTTAGGTAATCAAGCGTTTGTGCTAAAAGTACTGATTTGTGAAATGAATTTTGCTCCATTTAAATTTACTCCAGTTTTAAAGCTTTTTTGAAATCAATTCTTTTTAATGGTTTTACTGTATAATCAATTTTGTCTCCAATTTCTCCGTATTTTTCTACCTCGATAATAATTTTTTTATTTTGTAATGATGCAATTCTTCCTAATGATATTTTATTTTTTGGTTTTAACAATTCAAAGGTTGTTTTTTGTACTTGATCTTCTTGGTTTGCATCAAAAATTGCAAGATATCCCCTCATATAAACTCTATCATATGGTTTTGCTATTGTATCAACATCAATAAGTCCATATTCATTGTTTTTTAGTTTTATAGCAGGAGTTTTATCATATCGCCAAACTTTCATATTTTCTTTAATTTGATATACAAAACAAATGACAAAAATTGTTTTGCCAGTTTTGTTATTTACAATAAAATCTAATTCAGGATACGATTCGGTGAAATTTTTTATTGGGACAATGTCGTAACTTAGAACTTCACCTTTAATTCCATATTTTTCTATTCCAATTAAAATTTTTTTATTTTTTAATTTGTATAATTGATCGAGGTCTATTTTATTTTTATCATCTAATAATTCATAGGTTGCTTTTTTGGCTTCTTCTAGAGAATCCATTACTGCTACATATCCGTAGACATTTTTTCTGTGTTCTTGATCTGGAATATAGTCTATATCTATTTTTATTTTTTCATTGTTTTTTAGTGTGTATATTGGTGATTTATCCCAACGCCACCGAAGAAAATGTTCTTTTTTTATGTATGAAAAACAAACTATATAAATGGATTTGCCGGTTACATTTTTGACCCAGAAATCTAATTCTGCATTATTTGTACCATTTTGCATTGTTTTTTTTCTTTTGCCTTCAACTTTTTTTTCTTTTTCAATCTTTATTTCAAGAGGTTTTTCCATTTTTTCCTCTTCTAAGAGTCTTTTTTCAAACGGTTTAAGATCAAAACGGGTATCTTTTTTGATCCCTTGGCCTTTTTGTGAATTTTTTACGCATGAAGAGAAGGAAATTAAAATTGAAAGTATGGTAAAAAATGTTAAATATATGTTTTTATTCCTCATTTATTTTCTCCATAAAAATTTTTAAAAAAATTTAGCATGTTATTATTTCTTGTTCTATGAATTTTAATTTTTTTGAGAAAGATTCATCTTTTTTAATTAAACCTTCTATTTTTGATATTGCATGCAAAACTGTTGAATGATTTCTTTTGCCAACAAATTCTCCAATAGCTTGCAATGAGAAAAAAGTAAGTTTTTTCATCATATAAAGTGCGATTTGACGAACAAGAGCAATATCCTTGTGGCGTTTTTTTGATTTTAGATCTAGTATTGATACAAAATAATACTTTGCAACTATTTTTAATATATCTTCGAGCATTATTCCCTCTTTTTTCTTTTCAGTTAGGTGAAGCAATACTTTTTTTGTAAGTTCTAAAGTTATTTCTTGGTTTGTAAGTGTAGAGAATGCTCCAACGCGAATTAAAGCTCCTTCAAGTTCCCTTATATTTGAAATTATTCTTGATGCTATAAAATTTGCAACATCATAATTGAGATTAATAGAATTTGTTTCTGCCTTTTTTTCTAAAATTGCAATTTTGGTTTCAAGGTCAGGCATTTGAATATCTGTTACAAGCCCCCATTCAAGCCTTGAGCGGAGGCGTTTTTGTAGCCCCTTTATTTCTTTTGGAAATGTATCACTTGAGAGTATTATTTGTTTTTTTTGTTCGTAAAGTGTATTGAAAATGTGAAAAAAAGTTTCTTGCGTTTGTTCTTTATTTGAAAGGAATTGAATGTCATCCAATAATAATAAATCGATTTTTTGATATTTGGCTCTAAATAAGTGCATTTTATCTAGTCTAATGGCACTTATGAATTCGTTTGTAAATCTATCTGAGCTTTCATAGATAATGGTTTTGTTTGGGAACTTTTTTTTAACTTCATTTCCTGTTGCATGTAAAAGATGAGTTTTGCCCAGACCTGTTCCACCATAAATAAATAATGGATTATAAACTTTTCCCAAATTTTGGCAAACAGCATAGGCTGCAGCATGTGCAAGTGAATTAGATGGGCCAACAATGAATGAATTAAAACTATAAGCATTGTTTAATCCAGTAGATTTTTGGTTTAATCCAATAACTGGAAGATTCTTTTTTTTAAGTATTATGGCATTTGCTTTTTTAGGTTTATTTGTTTGTTTTATATCTATAGAAGATTCTTTTTTTGGGGATTGAATAATTGTTGCTGGTATAATGTTTTTTTCAGTTTTTTGGATGTTACATGAGAATGAAATATTTATTTCGGTTGTATGTAATAATCTACAGAGATGAGTTTTTATTAGTTGTGTATAGTGCTGCTGTAGCCACTTTGTCACAAATTGGTTGGGAGTTTGTAAGATTACATTTTTTTCTTTAGCGCTCCATTTTTTTAAACTTACGGCTTTAAACCATGTTTCAACCACACGACTTCCAGTTTCTTCTTTCATTATTTTTAAAAAATCATCCCAAATTTGTTGCACAGAATTTTTCCTGTAGTTTTTTATTAAATTAAAAATTTATAAAATAGATGTTATGCGTTTTAAATTATATCAAATGTATATTTGTTTGAGTATAGAAAGCTTTAAGGAGATAAGGAAGAATGTTTAAAAAAGGATTAGGTTTTATTGTTTTTTTATTAGGATTATTCTTTTTAGGCTGTGGGAAAAAAAGTGAAAATATAAAATTGGCACAATCATATTATCGGTTAGCTTTATTGGAAGTTGGAGAAGCTGAGTATAAAAAATCATTAGATTATCTTAATAAGGCCATTGTAGAAAATAGTAAACCAGAATATTTGGCTTTAAAAGCGACGGTTTTATTTAGGTTAGGGAAAGAAGAAGAGGGAGAAGTTTATTTTCAAAAGGCATTGGATGCTAATCCGGATTATTATATAAGAGCTGATATTATGAATAATAAGGCATGCTTATTAGCCCAAATGGGAATATTGAAAGATGATGATATAAAAATAAATGCGGCACTAGCAATTTGGGATGAATTAGAGAATGATGAAAATTATTTAACTCCAGAAGTTGCATTTTTTAATCAAAGTAAAGTTTATTTGAATAAAAAAGAGTATTACAAATCTGCTGAACTGCTGAATAAAGCTATTAATGCTTCTCCAAACTATTTAGATGCTCACTTTTATCTTGCACTAATTGCTTTTAATAATTTAAATGATTTTTCTTTAGCAAGAAGAGAATTGGCAACAGTATTGTTTTTGGAGGCAAATCATCATGGGGCAAAGAAACTGAGTAAAATGTTGCAAAAGTAGTAATTTATTGAATTAGCTTTTCTTTTTTTTTTATTCTTTAAATGAAATAATAAGTTTTTGGGGGGGCAGGGAATGAAAAAACTGTTTGTGTCAATATTTTGTATTTTATATTGTTTTACGTTATATGTTTTTGCAAGTCAGCCGCCAGAATATGGCTTGTTGTTTATGAAAGGTAATTGCGCGGGAAAGTTGAGGGATGGGGTTTCTAATAGAAGATTAAATACGGCTGGTCCATTACGTATTGGAAGATATGTTAAGAGTGATGGAACTTTGAGTTTAGTTTTTATAGTGAATATTTTACCTCAGCTTTTTTATTGTGCTACAAGACAGCAAAAGCCGTTGGTTATTGCTATTTTTTCTGGTAAGGAGCAAAGTGCTAGGTTTTTAAAAAAATATCAAGAAATTGCTGAAGATTTTAAAAATGACATTTTATGTATAGTAATCGACAAGAATAGAGGGATGCCAGTAATAAATCTTTTAAAAATGATCTTAAAATTTGAGAAAATTGCTTTTTCAGATTTTGATTCACAATTACCTATTTTTTTGTTTTGCCATAAAAATTTTGTCGTATTACAAAATGGAGCAATTAGTTTTAAGCGAGGTGGGATTAAATTGTTAAGCAAGTTTGATTTTGATAAGGATAATTTATCTGAAAATATAAATAAAATGCTAATAAAGGATGAGAACTTACATACTGTGGAGGATGAGATTTCAGTAAAAAAGCAGCAAAGTCCTCTTCATAATAGATGGGAAAAGTTAAAAAAGTGGATTAAGGCTTATTTTTTCTAGTAAGATCAATAATTTTATTAAAAAAGCTTAAATTTTAATAAAAAAGATAGTATTTTTCTATTTTTTTTGGATTAAAGGTTGTTTTTTTATAAGAACTAACCATTTTACAAATAGTTAATAATTACTTATAACTAGTATTAAGGTATTAAATTTACCTTTAAATATTTCTGCCAATGTGGGGGAAATGTGAGGTTATTTTATAAATAGTTTATTGTTTAATTTTTAAATATTTTTCGGAGGTTATAATTATGAACATTTTAAAGAAAATATTGTTAACTCTTTTGCTTGTAGGTATATCTATTAATGTTGATTTATCCGCAGGGAAAAGAGTTGTAAAGGCATCTGAATCGACTATAGACGATGTAGTTGATATTGATGTTGAGATTATAGACGATGTAGTTGAGAAAGATTTGCCAAAAAGCCTTAAGAGACAACGAGATGATGAACAAGACGGTGAGCGTTCATCAAAAAAACAAAGAGTTGGTAATCTTGAAGTTAGAGATTTAGCGGATTGTTTTTTACTTGTTGTAAAAAAGGATGATGACAATTTTAAGGCTTTTGCTCTTGATAAAAAACAATATGAAAGTGTTTCTGTGATTCCTGCCTTAGGGTCATTGCATTTTACTGATCCAATGTTTAATATCGAAACAGCAGAATCAAAAGACAAATTCTTCACCCCAGAATCTTTGGGATTGGGTATTAATTTTGATGAGAAAATATGGAATATCGAGGATAATAAAATTCTTTATTATTCAAATAATGATGAAATTCTTTCTGATCCTCATAATTTAGTAAAATTAATAATTGATAAAACTAAAGTTCCAATGGATATTGCTAAGAAAATAGCAAATAAAGTTTGTGATTTTGCAAACAAAAATAAATTATTTTCTCTATCTACTGTTGGCATGTTTTGTGTAGTATTAGCTGGAAGAACTTTGCCATTCTTTGGTTCTGGAGATAATATCAGAGAAGGTTTGATTTTGTTTTCGATATTGCCGCAAGGTGGTCTTATGGTGAGTGCAGGTAAATTTGCATACAATAAAATAAACAAATTTATTCAAAAAACAGAAAACAAAAGCGATGAAGAATCAAGCAAGCAAGAAAAAGAAAAAGAAAACTGCGATTTTTAATTATTTACTTACTAATAAACTTTTTATAATTTAAAAGGGCTCGGTGTAAAAACGGAGCCCTTTTTTATGGACTAATTTTTTTGTAATATATTTTTTTTAAAGATGTTTTTACTTTTATTTTTGTTCATGGTTGATTTTTATTAAAATTGATAGAGAAATAGTACTAAAGATGTAAGATAGGTATTGAAGGAATGGTATGTTTGAATTTGATTTTTTGTGGACTTTTTACCATTTGACTATCAAGATCTAATTCTGAAAAACTATTA
>JBHPBZ010000027.1:0-10089 GCA_042576165.1 Candidatus Babelota bacterium
CTTTCGTATAAGTTTATGATTTAAAAACAAAAAGAGAGTGGTATGAGAGTTAAATTTGTATTAATTTTTGTTTTGATAACGTTTTTTTCCCAAAATATTTTTCCATTACAAAAAGGTTCAGAAGGTAGTGTTACGGTTGAGCCATTAGCTATTTTTCCTGCAGCTGATAATGACAATAAAATGGTAGCTTTTGGTTGGTTCAAAAATGGTTTTTTATTAGAAGATAATACTACTTCATGTACTTTTGAATCGGTTTTTCCTGTTTCCGGGTCAGTCGTTTTTAATGGAGGATCTTTATATCTAAATTCTGATTTGCACTTTGCAAATGTTACAACAATTACATCTGTTGGTAAAATTTACGGACAAAACCATATTGTTGAAATTGATTCAAGCGTAGAAAGGATATTTAATACTAATCAAGATATGCATTTTAAAGATATCGACTTTTTTTTACATTCAGATTTGCAGATATCAACGACTGTTATTTTTGAGGGAGCGTGTTATCTAAATGGTAGAGATCGAAGCATAATGTTAGATTCAGATGTTGAAATTTTAGTTGCAAATAATTCTACACTTACGATTAAAAATTTAAAGGTGGAAGATGTATCTAGAAATCAAATTCGTTGTATAAATAATAGTGGTAAAATTATTTTGGATAATGTTGAGATTGTTCTAGATGGTGATTATAGTTTTACTACTGGCAAATTAGAGGTTATAAATTCAACAGATTTCAGTGGGACTTATTCATTTTTTTATGATTGTTTAAGTACAATAACAGTTCATGAAAATTCACAATTAAGGTTTAGTGATGATGTAACTTTTGTAATAGGGTTAAATGAAACTTTAAATAAAGATAGGATTGTTTTTTTAGAAGATAATACTTCTAAAATTTGTTTTGATAATTCTCATTTAAATTTAGGCAGTAGCGGTATTATTATAAAAAAAGGAATTTTATTATTAAGGGGCGGAGTTAATTTGAGTATAAATTCAACTGATATTTCAAATGGGTTAATTTTGGGTGATGGAACCTTAGAGAATGATCCAGAGTTATGGTATATGCCTGCAACTATGGTGAATTTTTTAAAGGGGCATTTAAATCACAATATTGTAAATCCATACAAATGTGTTTCCAAATCAAAATATTCAAAGTTAATAAGAGATGCTCAAAGTGTTTTTTATATGGCAACTGATCATTATATGAGTAACTTGACTATAAAATTGGATCCTTTATCCGGGTTGTTAACGGGTGATGGAGTTACTGTACATTATGTAAATTGCAAATTAATTATGCCCGGAGTTAAATTTTCAATTACTGGAAGTAGATATAATGCATATACATCGTTATTAGATGGTGGACAAGAGGTATTTTTGGAAGAAGGTACTTTAGAATTATATTTTTTAATTATGAATGGTTCTAATTTAATAAGAGGAAATGGAAGTTTAAGTGGCTTGATTAATTTATACAATAGTGATGCAGAACTTTATTTTGATTTGGATGGTTCTGTATTAAATAATATTGATCTAAGTAGTGGAAAAATTATCTTGAGTCATGATCTTGAATTTGGAAATAATGTAACATTGCTAAGTACTGGAACGGTAAATCTTGTAGACAAAGATCTAAGTTTTGGATCACAGGATTTAAATTGGACAAGTACTATTTATTGGGATGGTGATTATGGAAGAATTAATATTAATTCAAATGTTTATTTGTCTTCAAATTGGACTATCAGTGGAAACTGTATAATACACGGAAATAATAATATTTTATACCTTAAGCCTACTGGGAGTATAACGTTAGAAAAAGGATCTACTTTAGAATTTAAAAATATTAGACTTGGCGGCTTAGGTGGAAATAACGTTAGATGTTTAGATTCTGCTGGAAAAATTATTTTTGATACGGTTAAATGTAAACTTTTAGATGATTATTATTTTGAAGATGGTAGTTTTGAAGTCGATTACAAATGGGATGTAAAAGGAAGCTATACTTTTTATTATCAAAGCGATCAGGTTAGTACTATTAAACATTGCTCAACTCTTACATTTTTTCCAGACTCAACTTTTAGTTATAGTACTTCTATTGCCAACAATCATTTAATAAATTTACAAACAGATGAATCAATACTCGAGTTAGATTGTGCAACTTTGCATTCAACTCAAACGGGGTTGCATTTAACAGGTGGAAAGTTCCGAATTAATGGAAAATGTTGCTTGAAAAGTGATGCAACTTGCAAGGCGGAGGCTGTATGTTTTGGAGATGGAGTTAATTCTTCTAATGACTTAGAGCTTGACGTATTCGCGGAATCAACTTTAGAGGTAGCTTCGGGTTGTTTGTGTTACAAAAATTTGAATTAAATTTTAAAGGGAAATTTGGTGAGTGATTATTTTTTTAAAAAGAACCTGATTTTAGTATTAATGGTTTTTTCTGTAAGTGATGTTAATGCAAGTAAATTGAATCTTCGTAGTAGTTCTTCTGCAATAAAAATTAATTCTAATGCAAGTTTTAGTATTGAAAATGCAGCTTCGACTTCAACCGGAAAGATTATTATAGAAAATAATGGGACAATTCAAGGAGAGAAGATTACTTTTGAAGATGGTAAAGTGGAGGAAGAAGATAGTAAAATGAATATTTCTGGGACATTTTATCCGGAAAGATTTGGCCGAATTATTTTAAATGAAGGGCAAAAATTTTCAGGAAAAGGTGGAAGGATATTGCATCCAATTAATATAAATGGATGCAATAATATTTTAGAAGGTTACTTTACAATTACAAGTGATATTATTTTTCAGGACTCAAGTTCAACGGCTACTTTTGATTTAAGTACTAGGCTTGGTGGAAATATTCGATTAAATGGTGGAAGCTTAAAGTTAAATAATGATTTAAATTTTGTTGATGGAAAGAGAATCTTTGGCCCTGGAATAGTAATGTTAAATGGCTTAAAATTAGCACTTGGAGCACAAGATCTTAGTTGGAACGAAAATATGTATTTTGATAATGCTTCTGATATTAATGTTTCTGCTAATACAAACTTAGAATCTATTTGGACTTTTAGTGGAAGTAGTACTTTGGAGGGAAATAAAAATGTTTTTAGGTTTGGTGCTAATGGTTCCATAATAGTTGAGCGGGGTTCTTCTCTTTTAATAAAAAATGTTATTTTTCGGGATGTTAGTGAAAACAGTATTTTTGGTATGGATAATGCAGTAACAATAACCTTTCAAAATGTTAAATTTTACCAATCACAAGATTATACTTTTTCTATAGGCCACTTTGAAATTTTAGATAAATTAAAGATTTGTGGAGGACATAAATTTACATATAAAAGTTCTGAGCGAAGTACTATTTTATCAAACTCTTTTTGTTACTTAGATAAAAATGTAACTTTTAGTTACGATCCTCCTATAGCTGATCGGGAGTTAATAGTTTTTGATGACGATTCGTCAGCTTTATTACTTAATGGTGCAACAATTCATGCAACACTAACTGGTATGCATTTAAAAAAAGGAACTATGATTATAGATAGAGTTTCTTACTTCTGTTCCGAAAAATCTGATAATAGTGATATTGGGATAACTCTAGGAAACGATAGTTTATTGGATGATTTTTCAGTTCAATTTTTAGGAGCTGCTAATTTAGAAATGACATCGGGATCGATTTTTTATAGAAATGTTGACTTGTCTTCGTGGGTTATGGATTGTGAAAGTTGCGTTTTACAAATAGATACAAATTGTAGGTTGGGATTATATCAATCGTTATCTCTTGGAAGAGGAAGGTTAGATTTTGTTGGAAACTCAATTTTAGCAAGAGCTGAGGGAAAAAATATTATTGGAGGTATCAATGCAATTGGTAGATTGTCATATCAAGATTTATAATTTTTGTGATTTTGTATTATGTTGCAAATAAATAAAAATATAAAAATAAAATTATTAATATATTTATTTTATTTTACATTTAATAATTTGAATGGATTAACAATTGGCAATCCATTAACAGTACAAGGGAATATCCTATTTTCTGGAGCTGATAATAGAATTGCTAATGATGCAATTATGAGTAATGGATTTGCGTTTGAAAATAATGTTGTTTCTTGTTCTGTTGATAGTTACTTTCCAGTAAAGGGGACAATAAACTTCAATGACGGAAGAGTATATTTAGAACGTGATTCAAAACTAAAAAGTTTTTTTAATTTAATAGGTGGAGGCAGGGTATATGGTGAAGGATATTCGTTAAGATTACCTGATACTCAAATTTCTTATAATTTAGGTTCGGCATTATCTTTTGTTAATACTATTGGCACAGGAGGGGTTATTAATTCTGTTGATTGGTCATATGATGATGATTATCTTGTAGCTTGTACAAATACAGATGATGTTCTGGTTTACTATTTTGATGGAAGTTCATTATCCTTGACCGCGTCATGGGATGTTGGAGTAAATGTTAATAGTTGTAGGTGGCATCCTTCAAGTCATTATTTAGCAGTTGGAGCAAATGCAAATGTAAGGAGTGAAATTAGAATTTATTATTATAACACTACAACGGGAGATTTTTCGATTACATCAGAAATCAATGGTTCTACAAATATTTTTGCTGTTGCATGGAGTATAGATGGACAATATTTAGCTACGTTAGGAGCTGATAATAATTTAAATGTTTATTCTTTTTCTGCGGGGGTATTATCTGGGTCGCCTGTTGCGACAGTAAATCATCCTGGTGGAGATGTGCAAGATGATGCAATGTCTTGGCAAGCTAGTGGGGACCATATTGTTATTGGAACAACTGGTGTTTCGGCTGATATTTGGGTTTTTGCTTTTGATGGGATGAGTTTAAACATTAATGCATCTGTTGAACTAGGAACTACGGTTAATGATGTTGATTGGCAGAGTGGTAGCTCTTTTATTTTGGCTGCATTAGGTGGAGGAGAACAAAGAGTTCAAATTTATGAACATGATCATAGTAGTGGTTCACTTATTTTAAGAAATGGAATTGATGAAGCAATAACTTATTATAGTGCTAATTGGAGGGGGGCAACGGATTTTTTTGTTGTAGGTAAATCTTCTGGTGTTGGAAGTGAGGTACGCGTTTATTCTTTTGATTCTGGAGACTATACCATTATTAATAGATCTAATCAGGAAGCCTCTTCTAATGTTAATTCGGAACGTTGGGATGGGGATGGGAATTATTTGGCAATTGGAGAAAATGATGGAGATTTAACCGTCTATAATTTTATTTCATATTCGAGTGGGATATTCCTTGATGATATTAATTTAGTTTTTAATAGTAATACCGAAATTAATGAGACGGTAACTTTTTGTGGAAATTGTGTTTTGGATGGAAGAGACCATCGTATAGTTTTAAATATCGATGAGGCCTTTGTTGTTTTTCCAAAATCAACATTAACATTAAAAAATGTTGATTTAAGAGGGCTTGCAGGCAAAAATATTATGTGTTTGCAAAATGATTCGGCAGTAATTTTTCAGGATTGTAAAATTACATTGTCTGATAATTTTGAGTTTGATACTGGTTCTATTTTGTTTAAATCGGATGTTGTTATTAGTGGAACAAGTTCATTTCTTTATTCTTCGCGTGTATCTAGTACTATTGATTTTTATTCTACACTTTGTATTGATAGTGGAATTACTTTTAGTTATGCACCAAAAATAGCAAAGCGGAATTTATTACACATGCAAGATGATAGTTCTTATCTTTATCTTAATAACTGTAGTTTATATTCAACTAAAACAGGATTATGTTTAACCAAAGGTAAATTGTTTATAGACAGTAATGTAACTTTTAGTGGTTATAGAGGAGCTATAAGTGAGTCTATTTGTTTTGGCAATAACAGTACAACTGAAGACTTAGATGTTTTTGTATTAGCAGGAGCGCAACTAGATGTACATGGATTTTTAGATTATAAAAATACAGAGTAATATTTAGATTATTTGAGTAGCAATGAAAATTTTAAAATTTATATTTTTGTTTTTTTTAATATTTATTCCAAATATTTTTGCTGGAGTTCAAATTGGCAACGATTATACAATTCAGGGGTATTATTCTTTTATTGGAGCAGACAATAGAATTGCCAATGATGCAAAAATGGAAAATGGTTTTACATTTACGGATTCTTCAACTACATGTTCAATAGATGTTTTTTCTCCTATTTCGGGTCTTGTTAATCTTGATGGGGGAAAAGTTTTTGTTAATCGTGATCTTTATTTTTATAATAGTTTTGCTCTTTGGACAGGTGGCCAAATATATGCAAAAAATCACTTGTTAGAATTTCCTAAAAAAAATGGAACTACCAAAATTACTGCATCAAAAAATTTAGGAGGTCTTTTAAATCATACTCATGTAGATAGAGTTCAAATGGGAAGTAATGTAAATTCTGTAGATTGGTCTTATGATAGTGTTTATTTGGCTTCAGGATCAGATACAAGTGGATCAACAGAATTAAATGTGTATTCTTTTGATGGCACATCTCTAATTATTAAAGATTCGGAAGAAATTAATGATAATGTTAATAGTGTTAGATGGAATCCAATTGCTCATTACATTGCAGTAGGAATAGATACAAATCCAAGTACAGAATTGCGTATATATTTTTATAATACAGGAACAGGTTTATTAAGTCTTTCGGATGAAGTTGAATTGGGTGTAAATATCAGGGCTGTTGCATGGAGTTATGATGGCCAATATTTGGCAACTGCATCAACTGATAATTTATTGAGACTTTATTCTTTTGCGGGAGGTTCATTAGGTTTTATTACATCGATTGATTTTACTGGAAACGGAACAATTTCTGATGATGCAATTAGTTGGAAATCAACAGGTGATTATATTGTTATAGGTACTGGAGGAACTTCGGATGATATTTTAGTTTTTTTATTTGATGGTTCAAATTTAAGTCTTGATTCATCTTTAAATGTTGGTGCTTTTGCGGTCAATGATGTTGCCTGGAAATACGGCAGTTCCTACATAGTTGCAGGCTTGGCCGGAGGAACTCAAAGGTTAAAAATTTATATTCATTCGGGGGGTTCTTTAGAAGAGGTTTATGCTCTTGATGAAGCATTAATTTTTGCTGCTGTAAATTGGGCAATAAATGAAGATTGTTTAGCGGTAGGAAGAAATACAGGTACTGGAACTGAATTTAGAATTTATTATTTTGATGCTGATTCTCAGAGAATTATGTTGATTGATGGACTTGAAAGTGTAAGTAATGTTCTTTCTGTTAGATTTTCTCCTGATAGTCAAAAAATTGCGACCGGAGATTTGGGAGATTTTGTTTCTGTTTATAAGTTTGAAGCAAAATCTCCCATTGTTTTTGATAATGCAAATATTATTTTAAATTCCGATGTAGAAATTACTTCGGATACTGTTTTTAGAGGAACTTGTGTTATCAATGGATTAGGGAAAAAATTAATTTTAAATCAAAGTTCTCAGCTTTCGGTTGAAAGTGGTGGTTTATTAAAATTATTAAATTTAAATTTGCTAGGATTAGCAAATAAAAATTTTGCATGTTTGCAAAATGATGCATCTTTTATTTTTCAGGATTGTAATATTACTTTGTCTAATAATTTTGAATTTGATTTAGGTTCAATTTTGTTTAGAGGGGATGTGGTTATTTCTGGTAGTTGTAAATTTGTTTATACAACCGTTATGGGAAGTACAATAGATTTTAATTCTGTTCTTTATTTAGATAAAGGCTTAACATTTAGCTATGCTCCCGCAGCTCCCAAAAGAGATTTGATTTATATGCAAGATAAATCATCATGTCTTTTTTTGGATGAGTGTACGTTGTTTTCTACTAAAACTGGATTATCACTTATCAATGGAAGATTATTTTTAGATAACGCTATTAATTTTAGTAATGAGGGAAGTATTATTTCGCAGGCAATTTGTTTTGGTAATGGAAATGTAAATGATGATTTGGATATTCAGATTTTATCGGATACAGAATTAAAAATTTATGGATTATTAGATTACCAAAATACAAATTAGTTTAGATATTATTTTGGGTAGTAAAAATGTTTGTAGAAAAAAAATATATATCTAAAATTTTCATTTTTTTAAGTTTTTTCAATAATTTATTTCCAGTTACAGTTGGAAGTGATTATACGCTTCAGGATCATATTGTTTTTACCGATGCTCAAAATTTAATTGATAATGATGCAAAAATGGAACGTGGTTTTCAACTTCATGAAACTTCAGTTTCTTGTTCTTTTAATTCTTTTTATCCAGTTAGAGGAGATGTAGATTTAAGAGGTGGAAGATTATACTTACAAGTCGATCTAGATTTTACTAATACTTTCTTGTTAAGTGGTGGAGGTAAAATTTTTGGGGAAGGGTATGCAATAAGATTTCCTAAAAATTATTCTACCTTTATAACTCCTTCTTCTTTATTAATAAACAATACAGATTTTATTTTTTATTCAGACGTTTCGGTAAAATATACAAGTAGTTTTTCTGGCAATTGTTCTATTAATTGTAATGGAGGAAATTTGACATTAGAAGATGATGGAGAACTAACTGTATTATCTGGAGGAGTTTTAACTTTTCGAAATCTTAATTTAAGTGGTTTAAAGAATAAAAATATAAAATGTCAGGATAACACTGCGAGTATTGTTTTGGAATCTTGCTTGTTACAACTAAATCAGGATTATGAATTTGATAAAGGATCAATTTTATTTTCAAGTGATATTAAAATAACAGGGACAAATAAGTTTTGTTATACCTCAACCATGACAAGCACAATTGATTCTTGTTCAAGTCTTTATTTAAGTAATGGATTAACTTTTAGCTATGCTCCTGTTATACCAAATAGAGATTTACTTTATATGAGTGATAAAACATCAAAATTTTATTTAGATGGATGTAGCTTGTATTCTACAAAAACTGGTATCAGATTGACTAGGGGGAGGTTGTTTTTAGAAAATTCAGTAACATTTAGCACTCAAGCAATAGCCCTTTCGCAAGCAATTTGTTTTGGAAACAAAAATTTAAATGATGATCTTGATATTTATTTATTACCTGGTGTTGAATTACAAGTACATGGTATTTTAGATTATCAAAATTCAAATTAATTGTTTAAAAAAAGAATTGAATTCGAGAGGATTGTTATGAAGAAGCTAGTAAAAAGCTTACTTATTATTTGCATATTGTATAGTTTTTCTTTATCGATATTTGGAGGAATTAATTTTTCTAGCCAGTCTTCTAAAGTTCTATTAACACCAGGAGGTACCTTTAATATAGGAAATCCCATTTCTGGTTGGAGTGGTAATTTAACTCAAAAAAATGGAGGAAATATTCAAGGTGCAACTATTGTTTTTGAAGATGGGATTTTTAAGAATGAAGAGAGTAGCTCGGAGATAACAGGCGTTTATAATCCTTCTGCATCTCAAAAAGTTCAGTTAAATGGAGATCAAATTATTCAATCTGGTTCGGGTTTATTTTTGAATAAAATAAATGTTTTTGGGGTAGGAAATAAATTGCAGGGACCAGCTGTTTTTGATAATTCAGATTCTATTCGTTTAGAGCATGCTGATACTCAACTTAATTTATCTATTCAATCTAGTTTAAATAGTGATATTCAAATGCGAGGTGGTAAAATTATTTTGGATAGTGATCTGAATTTTGCTGATGATAGAATTTTTACAGGTTCTGGCAATGTAGATTTGGCTGGATACAGTATTTATTTTGGTGGAAAAAGGGATTTAAATTTAACTCATTCAATCATTTGGGAAAATGCAACGGATGTAAATTTGACGAGTAAAATAATTTTTTCAGGAAATTGGGTAATTGATGGATCTGAAACATTAAATGGGCATGGTAATATATTTGATTTAAGTTCTGGTGGAACTTTTTATATTGGACATAATTCAACTTTAAATTTAACCGATATTGTAATAAAAGGTGTTGGAATAGATAAAGGTTGGTTTGTTTTTCAGGATAATACGTCAACTATGAGTTTATCTAATGTAACATTCGAGTTAGATAATAGATTTACAGTAAGTGTTGGTAAAATTTTTACAGAAGGACCAACTACTATTATTTTAAAAGATTACGATTTCACATTAAATAATAATTCCACCTTCAACTAA
>JBHPBZ010000028.1:0-10022 GCA_042576165.1 Candidatus Babelota bacterium
AAAAACTTTATGAAAATAAAAAAAATTATCAATGTACTTTCTCAAAAAATGTATGGCTTTGAACCAACTTTAATAGAAAAAATCATTTCTAGTTATGAAAAAGATCCATTCATAATTTTAATTTGTTGTCTATTAAGTTTGCGATCAAAGGATACTGTAACAATTCATGTATGCAAAGAATTACTTGAAAAAGCAACAACTCCACAAGAAATTCTTAAACTATCAACCGATGAACTTGAAAAAATTACTTATAAAATTGGCTTTTATAAAAATAAATCTAAAGTATTACACAAAGTTTCACGCGAGCTTTTAAATAAATACTGCGGCAAAGTACCTAAAAATGCTGAAGATCTATTAAATTTGCCAGGAGTTGGGCGCAAGACTGCCAACCTAGTGCTAGGTATGGCTTATAACATTTCAGCAATCTGTGTTGATATTCATGTACATAGGATATCAAATCGCCTTGGGGTAGTAAAAACAAAAACACCAGAAGAAAGTGAACCTGCACTTCAAAAAATTGTTCCAAAAAAATATTGGATCGAGTTAAATAATCTTTTTGTACGTTGGGGACAAAATATTTGCACACCTACTTCACCAAAGTGTAGTAAGTGTGCAATTAAAAAGTTTTGTAATAGAATTGGTATTAAAAAAAGTCGATAACAAAATTAATATTTATTTAGCTCTTCTGCTTTTTTAAGTAAATCTTCAACAACAAAATCAAATTCCTGCTTACCATCTAATGTCCTTAATGAAACAGTTTCTTTTTCTTGTTCTTTTTTACCGATTACAAGCATCCAAGGAACTTCTTTTATTTGTGCATTTCTAATCTGTGCTGAAATTTGATCTCCAGATTCATCTAGTTCAACACGAATCCCAGCATCAAAAAGTTTTTTGTAAATCTTTTTAGCATATTCTTTTTGATTATCAGTTATAGTTAGAATTTTAGCCTGAACAGGTGATAACCAAAATGGGAACCGTCCTTTGTAATGCTCAACTAAAATCCCTAAAAATCGTTCTAATGAACCATAAATTGCACGATGAACCATAATTGGAGCTTCTTTAGATTGATCCGACTTTATATATTCAAGCTTAAAGTTTTGTGGCATAAAGAAATCAAATTGAACCGTACCACATTGCCATTCACGCCCCATAGCATCTTCGATAACCATATCAATCTTTGGACCATAAAATGCCCCTCCACCTTCATCAACTTCATAGTCTATGCCTTTTTGCTCTAAAGCATTTCTTAAAGCGGATGTAGCTTTTTGCCAAAGTTCATCAGAACCCATAGCTTTTTTAGGTTTTGTAGCAAGAAACATTTTAACTTTTTTAAATTCAAATTTATTATACAAATTTTGAGCAAGTTCAATGATTTTTACAATTTCAGATTCAGCCTGATCAACGGTACAATAAACATGTGCATCATCTTGAGTAAATGCTCTAACCCTAAAAAGACCGTGTAAAACACCTGATAGCTCATGCCTATGAACTAAGCCAAACTCTGAAACACGCAACGGAAATTCTCTATAAGAATGAGGTTTTTCTTTATATAACAAAATTCCACCTGGACAATTCATTGGTTTTACGCAACAAACCTTTTCATCAATTGTAGTAAAATACATATTTTCTTTATAATGATCATAATGTCCAGAAGTTTTCCATAAGCCTTCTTGCATAATAATTGGGGTTTTAACCTCTTGATAATCACCCTTCTGCAAAAACCGCATATATTCAGTTAATTTATTATAAATAACTAAACCCTTATTGTGAAAAAATGGAAAACCTGCAGCAACTTCATTAAAAGAAAAAAGATCAAGTTGTTTTCCTAGTTTGCGATGATCATATTTTTTTGCATCTTCTACTTGTTTCAAGTAGATTCTTAAATCTTTACTTGATTCAAACGCAACACCATAAATTCTTTGCAATGGTGATTTATTTTTATCAGCTCTCCAATATGAACCTGCAACACTTGTTAATTTAAAGTGTTTTATTTTACCAGTAGATTCAACATGTCCGCCTCTACACAAATCACAAAAATCACCCTGACAAAAAATGCCAACCATCTCATCAGTAATGCTATCAATTAGCTCTAACTTAAATTCATTATCTTTGAAAAACTCTTTCGCTTCTTTTTTAGAAACTTGCTTACCAATAATTTTATAATCTAACTTTGAAAGCTCATGCATCTTTTCTTCAATTTTAGGTAAGTCTTCTTTTTTAAAATTTTTTGGAGGTAAAAAATCATAAAAAAACCCATTTTCTATCGTAGGTCCAATAGTCGTTTTTGTCCCAGGATAAAGTTGTATAACAGCTTGTGCCAAAAGATGAGCTGTAGAATGACGAAGATTATTTAACAATTCATTCTGCTTCATAAGGACCCCATATAAAAAAACTACCAAAAATAAGCTTAGTTACCACAACTAAAAAGCTTTTACTTAAAATAAAACTAATTTATTAAAATCAGCAATTGTTACGGATTAAGTTTATATGATAAAATAAAAACCGTATAGAACATCAAAATTTATCAAATTAAAGGAGAAAATATAATGCAAAACAGCCCTAATAAAGTCTCCGAAAGAAAAAAGCCCCTAGAGATAACTCGAACAAATAGAATTTTTGTACTTGATACCAATGTTTTATTACACAATAGCAAGTCTCTTTTTTCATTTAAAGGAGTTGTTGTAGGTATTCCATTTGTTGTTCTAGAAGAATTGGACACTTTTAAAAAAAATACGGGAGAAAAAGGAAGACATTCCAGAGAAATTATACGTACACTAGATGATTTAAGATCCAAAGGATCTCTAAGTGACGGAGTGGAAATAGGACACAATACAAATTCTATTTTAAAAATACTTCCCACTCCAGAAATAGCCTCCACTGAAAAACTTTATGGAAATATAATAGATAATTTGATAATCAAGACCGTACAAATACTAGTAAAAAATGGGGATAAAGTAACATTTGTTACAAAAGATATTAACGCTAGAGTTAAAGCAGATGCTTTGGGACTTCACGCTGAAGACTATCAAAAAGAAACCGTAAAATACGAAGAATTCTACAAAGGTTGGTTTGATCTAAAAATACCAGCCAATGAATTACGCCAAATTACAGCAAACCAAATTACAGAACTTTTACGATTAAAGAAAATTGCAATAGAAAATCTTTCACCTAACGAATTCATCATCCTGCAAAGCGAAAATAACCCCGAAAACCAACGTCTATTTAGATTTAAGGGTGGTAAAAATTTTTCAGAAGTTAAAAATGCTAAAATCATTGCCCACTTTGGAGCAAGAAATATTCACCAACTAATGGCCATCGATCTACTCAGAGATGACAATGTAAAAATAATATCTTTAGTAGGATCTGCAGGAACAGGAAAAACTTTTCTTACTCTTTTAATGGGATTACAAAAAGTAGCAAATGAACACCTGTACAGAAAATTTTTAATATCACGCCCAGTTATAGCCCTTGGTGCAGATATCGGATTTTTGCCTGGTGAAGTTAGTGAAAAACTACGCTATTGGATGCAACCTGTTTACGACAACCTTGAATTTATCTTCAGCCAAATTTCTGAAGAAGAAGTAGAACATCTTGCCACCAAAAAAGATCGCAAACGAAAAAAAAGACACCCCAAAGATAATGGGCACCATGATGAAGATTCTGTAGTAACACATTTAGAAGAAAAAGGTATTTTGAGCCTCGAAGCTATAACATATATGCGAGGTCGTTCAATTCCTTATCAATTTGTATTCATAGATGAAGTTCAAAATCTCAATCCTCATGAAGTAAAAACAATTATTAGTCGTGCAGGTGAAGGAACAAAAATTATAATCGCAGGAGACCCTTTCCAAATTGACTCTCCATACCTTGATTTTAGCAGTAATGGACTTACTGTCACTACCGAAAAATTTAAGGGGCAATCAATATTTGGAACAGTCTTCCTCGAAAAGAGTGAACGAAGTGAACTTGCAAAACTTGCTGCAAAAATACTATAAGTAATTTTACAAATATTTAAAATGCAAAATTTATAAAATGTAAAATTTTAACATAAAATAGTGTAAATGGATCTGATTTTTGTCGTACCCATTTGCACTATTTTATGTTTATCCTTAATATCTAAGTATAAAAAATGGTTGGTTATATGTATCACAATAAATGGAGGATTTATTCTATGAAAAAAATAATATCATTATCTCTTTTAGCTTTATTTTTATCAGCAAACACTTTTTCAATAAAAGCTGTAAATAATAACAATAATAGTATTTTACAAAATGTCGCAAATGTAATTTTATACCCCCCTAAAAAACTTGGTTCTGCAATTAAACATAACTTTGAAGGTACAAAACATCATCTTAAGGCAATTAAAGAACGCTTTGTAGCACTTATCGATATCACAAAGGGAACAATAGTTTTTTCAATGCTTATTGTAGCATGCGTTACAACTGTCTGTGGAATCGATATTGCGTTAGAATGGGCAAATAAAATAGGATTGCCTGCAACATTCTTTAATAAATATACTTTTGGAACATTTTATAATTCAGTTCATACTTATGTAGCCCCAATCGTTGCAACCTCTCCTGAATTTTTTGCATCAATACCTAATAAGATAAAATCTATTTCCGAATTAATTAAATACTTACCAAAATCTTTTTCATATTATTTTGGTAATATAAAAGTTGAAAAATTTTGGGGATCTCAATTATGCATTTACATGGACAATGTAAATTAACAAAGACATTAAATAATTACACACAAGAATTGGCAACAGGTTAAAAAACAGCAATATAAAAAGATAGGGTAAGAACAAAAGTTCTTACCCTATCTTTTTATAAATCTTAAAAATTCTTTTACAGTTTCTCTTTCATCCATTTTTGAATTATCAATTATAATTGCATTATCAGGAACCGCCAGAGGAGAAATATCCCGTTCACGGTCTCTTTTATCCCTAAGTTCAACTTCTACTTCAACTTTCCCTAGGTCCATATTTTGATTTATTCTTTTTTCATCTGTCAAAATTCTCATTGCTCGAATTTTAATGCTTGCAGTTAAAAAGAATTTGTAATCGGCATCCACAAAAACAACTGTTCCACAATCTCGCCCCTCTGCCACTAAATCATTTTCTTTGGCAATAGATCTTTGCAAATCCAAAAGATTTTGCCTGACTATTTTTTTTGCACTGATAATAGAAGCTGCTTGATCCAAAGCCGTTTGATATAAATCTTTTGTTATATCTTTTCCATCAAACAAAATTTGTTCTTTATTATTAAAATATCTGTAAACAATTTTTGAGGTAAACTCTAAATCATTTTGAGTGATATTCTCTAAATCAGAAAGTTTTCTATCTAAAACATTAATTAAAATATAAGCAACAGAACGATACAAAAGACCAGTATTTAAATAATAAATATTTAATTTTTTTGCCAAATTTTTTGCAACGCTACTTTTTCCGCTTCCGACAGGCCCATCAATTGTAATAATCATATTTACCCCTTTAAAGAGATATCTAAACCTTGCAACTCAATGTTTGTTCTTCCATCCCATTCATTTTTTACGACATTTGCCGCTAAATCAAAATGATTTTCCCCAATATTACTTAAAAAATAAAATAACTCTGGACGATTAAAGAAAATAACCGGTTTTATAATGCCATCTGCAAAAATAGAACACTTTACATGTCTTTCTTTTAGCAATTTCGGCTCATTTAACAATGTAACATTTTTTATACAAAAAACTGGCTGTAAATTTTTATTACCAAAAGGTTCCAAATTTTGCAAATCTGATAAAAGATTAATAGTCATATCTGTTAATTCTAAATTCGCATCGATTTCAAGTTTAGGAATCAAGTCCTGCGGAGTAAGTTCTCTAGAAATCTTTTCTTCCAAGCGTAATTTTAATTCAGGTAAATTTTTTTGTTCTAACTTTAACCCAGCTGCAAAAGAATGACCGCCAAAACTTAGTAAAAGGTCCTTGTTTTCATTTAATGCATCAAAAATATTAAATTCTGGAATAGAACGACATGACCCTTTTAAAATTCCATTTTTATCAACATTAAAAAGTAAAGACGGCTTACCATAATTATGAGTTAATTTACCAGCAACAAGACCAATAACACCGGCAGGCCACTTGTCACTCGCAGCTATAATTATATTTTCTTTTTCAATATCAATTCTTTTTTCAAAAATTGCCATTTCTATTTCTTGATAAATCTTTCTATCAACAAGTTTTCTTCTTTCATTAATATCTCTTAAATTCAAGCCGATATTATCAACTTCTTGAGTATCGGAACTTATCAAAAAACGAACCGCATTACGTGGGTCATCAAGTCGACCTAAAGCATTTAATTGAGGAGCTATAATAAAACCAATATCTAAAGAATCTAATCTCTCTTTTAATAAATTTCCATTTCTAACTAAAGAATTTAGAGCAATGCTTTTCTTTTTATTAATCTTTCCCAAGCCATATTTTACCCAAAAACGATTTTCACTAGTTAATGGTGCAACATCGGCAACAGTACCAAGCATCAAAAGTTCATAAATCTTATCTGGCAACTTCAAATTCTTTTGCTTATAAAGCATACTTATAATCTTAAATATTACTCCAACACCAGCTAAATCTTTATACGGATAAGAACAATCTTTTTGATTTGCATCAATTATTGCAACGGCCTTAGGCAGTGTTTTTTGAGGACGATGATGGTCTGTAATAATAAGATCGACACCTAACTTACTTGCCAATTTTGCAGCTTTATTAGCAGTGATGCCATTATCAACAGTAATAATTAATTTATATTTATTTTCATAAGCCCTTTTAACTATTTTTTCACTTAACCCATATCCATCTTTGATGCGGTTTGGCAAATAAAAATTAATATCTGCACCTAAAGGCAAAAGTGAAACCATTAAAAGAGATGTTGAAGTAATACCATCAACATCATAGTCTCCAAAAACCAAAATCTTTTCTTTTTTATTTATTGCAAGATTAATTCTATCAATTGCCTTATCAGAATCTTTTAATAACTTTGGATCAAAAACATTTTCCTTAATTGAAGGAAAAATAAAAGAATTAATTTGTTTTTTATTTTTAAATCCCCTAACAAATAAAACCTGTGCAACTGATATACTCAGGTTACAATCGCAAGCGATTTTTCTAACAACAGCCTTATCGCTTTTTTTTAAACGCCATAAAAACTTTTCGCCCTTAATTAAATCAAAATTCAATTTAATATCCCTAAAACCTGCTTTATTTTTTTCAAGGTTCACAAGATTCCTTTTAAAAATTAGTCTTCAAGTTTTTTCATTGTAGGAAAAAGAATAATATCTTTAATTGTTGAAGTATTGGTTAAAAACATTGCAAGACGATCAATACCAATTCCAACACCAACCGTTGGAGGTAAGCCATATTCTAAGGCTTTGATATAATCTTTATCATAATCTTGAGCTTCTTGGTCTCCTGCGGCTTTTGCTTCAACCTGTTTTTGAAATCTTTCGGACTGATCAAATGGATCATTCAATTCTGTAAAACCATTTGCTAATTCAATTCCCGCAACAAATAATTCAAATCTTGCTGTAATTTCTGGATTATTTTCATCTCGTTTTGCAAGAGGAGAAACTTCAACAGGATATCCAATAATAAATGTTGGTTGAATTAACTTACTCTCAACTTTTTCTTCAAATAACGCAAATAATTTTGCACCATAACCAGCATATCCACCAAGCTCAACTTCACACTCTTTTAATGTTTTATCTAAATTCTGCTTATCAATTTGTTCTTTATTAAAACCACCAATTTGAATCAAAGCCTGCTCAACTGTCATTTTATTAAAAGGTGCTTTAAAATTGATAGTAACATCTCCAAATACGGCATCAGTTGAGCCCAGTGCTTTAATTGCTGCATTAGAGATAAGTTCTTCTGTTAATTGCATACCATCTTTATAGTCGCCATGAGCCATATAAAACTCAATCATTGTAAACTCGGGATTATGCTTTGTTGAAACTCCCTCATTTCTAAAATTTCTATTTATTTCAAAAACTCTTTCAATACCACCAACTACCAATCTTTTTAAATAAAGCTCTGGGGCAATCCTAAGATAAAGATCCATATCATAAGCATTGTGATGCGTAATAAAAGGCTTTGCTGTCGCACCTCCCACTAGTGGATGTAACATTGGAGTTTCAACTTCCAAAAAATCTTTTTCTAACAAAAAATTACGAACTGATTGTATAATTTTTGAACGTTTAATAAATTTTTCTTTGCTTTCAGGATTACTTATTAAATCCAAATATCTCTGTCTATATCTTTGTTCAACATCAACCAAACCATGATATTTTTCTGGAAGAGGATGAAGGCATTTACTCAAAAGTGAAATACTTTCAACCTTTAAAGTAACTTCTCCCATTCTTGTTTTAAACACCGTCCCTTTTACCCAAACAATATCGCCAACATCAATCATATTCTTAAAAAGCTCAAAATCATTTTTATCCAAAGCATCTTTACGAACATAAATTTGAATATTTCCAGATCTATCCATAATATTGCCAAAAACAGTTTTTCCATGCTCACGACGAGACATTAACCTGCCAGCCAAACAATATTCTTTAGTATCCGATAGTTCTTTTTCAAAATCTGAAATTGCATTTTTGCAAGTAGAATCAACTTTTTTATAATATGGCCAAGGACTTTTTCCTTCTTTAATCATTTTTTGAACTTTTTGAACCCTGATTTCATGTTCAGTGAAAGCTTTAGTCGAATCACTTAAATTTTGATCTTTTGTTGCCATAAAATATCCTAAAATTAAAAACAAATTGGTCTATGATTAAGATTTTTAATTATATCAGTGAGGGTTGAGTTAGTAAAACTCAATTCTTTAATAAATAAACTTTTTCGTTCGCATATCCCATTTGCAACTCTTCACGGGCCATTTTTTCTAATTCAAAATCATCTTTTAGCCAATTATTAATTTGTCGGCTTAAAACAATAATCTTTTTTTCTAATCTTAAAATCTTACCGCTTTCAATTTCAATTTCATTTTTGATATTAAAATATTTATTTAAACCTTGATCTCCAAAAACTATTGATTTTATACAAACAACGCTAAAAATCACTAAAATAATATAACGCACAAAAACTTTTATCCTCATCAAAACTCTCCTAAAACCTACTCTCTTCCCAAATCTCGGTGCTGAACAAGAAACTTAACCTTCTCCCATTTTTCTAAACCCAATTTATGAGCAAACGCTACGGATCTGTGCTTACCACCGGTACAACCAATTGCAATATTTGCAAAAAAACGGCCCTCTTTATAAAAGTTTTGTACTGAAAAATTTAAAAAGTTCTTTAAACATTGCCAATAATCATTAACAATATCTTTTTTAAACAAATAACTTTGTATATTATCACTTCTGCCATCTAAACTGCGTAATTCTGGTTCAAAATAGGGATTGGGTAAAAATCTAAGATCGCAAACAAGATTACTTTCGGTTGGAATTCCATACTTAAAACCAAATGAAATTAAATTTACCAAAATCTCTTGCACTACACCCTCACAAAGTGTACTACGTACCCAATTTCTTAATTCATGAATACTCAAACTATCTGTATCTAAAACAAAATCCGAAATACATTTGATAGGGGCCAAAAGCTCTTTTTCTTTTTTTATAGCATCCACCAATCCAGTCTGAGAATTGACTAAAGGATGATTACGCCTTGTTTCCTGAAACCTTCTAACCAAAGCATTATTACCTGCACCCAAAAAAACAACCCTTAAACTTATATTATTTAAATTTTGTTTTTTTAATTCCTCTATTTCCCACAAAAAATCTGTTAAAAACTTGTGCCCCCTAGAATCTACACCAAGTGCAACTTTACCTAAATTTGCCTTAGTCTGGAAAGCTAAATTCAAGAACTTAGAAAAAAGAGAGGTTTTAATTGTTACAGGTCTTTCTGGTGCTGGAAAAACTTCTTTGATGAGATCGTTAGAAGATGTTGGTTTTTATTGTGTTGATAATTTGCCACTTCCTCTTTTT